>CAZSQF010000016.1:0-22162 GCA_964608935.1 uncultured Actinomycetota bacterium
CTGGCCGTAGACGACCTTCCGCTGCTCGTTCATCACGTCGTCGTACTTGAGGACGTTCTTGCGCCGGTCGAAGTTCAGGCTCTCGACCTGGCGCTGCGCGTTGGCCACGGCCTTGGTCACCATCTTGTGCTCGATGGGGACGTCGTCGGGGATGCGTAGCCGGGTCATGATCCGGTCGACCGCCGACGCGTTGAACAGCCGCATGAGGTCGTCGTCGAGGGACAGGAAGAACCGGCTCACACCGGGGTCGCCCTGACGGCCGGAGCGGCCACGCAGCTGGTTGTCGATCCGGCGCGACTCATGCCGTTCGGTGCCGAGCACGTACAGGCCGCCGAGCTCCTTGACCTTCTCGCCCTCGGCCTTGCACGTGGGCCGGTGCCGCTCGAGCGCCTCCTGCAGCGCCTGCTCGCGTTCCTCGTCGCTGATGTCGGGCCCGAGCGCGGCGACCTCGTCCTTGGCCATCTCCTCGGGGTTGCCGCCCAGGATGATGTCGGTGCCTCGTCCCGCCATGTTGGTCGACACCGTGACCGCGCCGAGCCGACCGGCCTGGCTGACGATGTGGGCCTCGCGGGCGTGGTTCTTCGCGTTCAGGACCTCGTGGCGGATGCCCATCTTGGTCAGCTGCTTGGCGAGGAGCTCCGACTTCTCGACGGAGGTGGTGCCGATGAGCATCGGCTGCCCCGCCTCGGGGCGCTCGGCGATCTCGTCGGCGACCGCGGCGAACTTGGCCGCCTCGGTCTTGTAGATGAGGTCGGCCCGGTCGTCACGGACGAGCGGTCGGTTCGTCGGCACCTCGACCACCCCGAGCTCGTAGATCTCGAGGAACTCGACCTCCTCGGTCTTGGCGGTGCCGGTCATGCCGGCCAGCTTCTGGTAGGTCCGGTAGTAGTTCTGGAGGGTGATGGTGGCCAGGGTCTGGTTCTCCTCCTTGATCCGGACCCCCTCCTTGGCCTCGATGGCCTGGTGGAGCCCCTCGGAGTACCGCCGCCCCTCGAGCACCCGGCCGGTGTTCTCGTCGACGATCTTGACCTGGCCGTCGGCGACGATGTACTCACGGTCGCGCTTGAACAGATCCTTGGCCTTGAGCGCGTTCTGGAGGTGGTGGATCAGGGGCGTGTTCACCGACTCGTACAGGTTGTCCACCCCGAGCAGCTGCTCGACCTTGGCGACCCCCTCCTCGGTGATCGCGACGGTGCGCTTGGCCTCGTCGACGACGTAGTCGCCGGTCGAATCGCCGGGCTTGTCGCCCTCCTCGCCCCGGACGAGGTTCGGCACGACCCGGCGCGAGAAGACCTTGTAGAGGTCGGCCGACTGCTCGACCGGTCCGGAGATGATCAGCGGCGTCCGGGCCTCGTCCACCAGGATCGAGTCGACCTCGTCGACCAGCGCCATGTAGTGGCCGCGCTGCACCTGGCGGGCCTTGCTCATCGCCATGTTGTCACGGAGGTAGTCGAATCCGAACTCGTTGTTGGTGCCGTAGGTGATGTCCGCCTCGTAGGCGGCCCGCTTCTGGTCCTTGGTCTGGCCGGAGACGACGACGTCGACCGTCAGCCCGAGGAAGCGGTGGATGCGGCCCATCCATTCGGCATCCCGCTTCGCGAGGTATTCGTTGACCGTGACGATGTGGACGCCACGGCCGGTCAGGGCGTTGAGGTACACCGGCATGGTCGAGGTGAGCGTCTTGCCCTCACCGGTTTTCATCTCGGCGATGTTGCCGCCGTGCAGCGCCGCGGCGCCGAACACCTGGACGTCGAAGGGGCGCTCGCCGAGCACGCGCCAGCCCACCTCGCGGACCACGGCGAAGGCCTCGGCCTGGAGGTCGTCGAGCTCCTCACCGTCGGCCAGGCGCGCCCGGAACTCGTCGGTCTTGGCAGCCAGCTCGGCGTCGCTGAGCCCTTCGACCTCGGGCCCGAGATCGTTGACCCGGGTGACGAACTTCCACAGCTGCTTCGCCTTGCGCCCCTCACCGAGGCGCAGCATCCGATCGAGCATGGTGAGGGTCTTCCGTCGCGTCGTGGCGTGCGGACGAACACCCGCACGGGCTCCGCCGATGGTACGGCACGGCCCCGAGGAAGCGACGTCCTGCTGCGCCGCTCACCGACGCACGGTCGGGCCGGGTCAGTTGATCTCGAGCAGCTTCTCTCGCACGGCGTACACGACCGCCTCCATCCGAGAATGCAGGTGCAGCTTCTCGAGGATGTTGCGGACGTGGTTCTTGACCGTGTTCTCGGAGATGAACAGCGCCTTGGCGATCTCGCGGTTGTTCATGCCCTTGGCGACGTGCTCGAGCACCTCCATCTCACGGGGCGTCAGCCGAGGCGCGGGAACCTGCTCCTTCTCCTGCTCGCGCTTGACCATCGCGGCGAACTCGTCGAGCAGCTTCGACGCCATCGACGGCGAGATGAGCGACTGGCCGTTGTGCACGGATCGGACGGCCGTGCCGATCTCGTCGATCGAGATCTCCTTGAGCAGGTAGCCGTTGGCGCCGGCGCGGATCGCCTCGTAGAGGTCGTCCTCCTCGTCGCTGATCGTGAGCACGAGGATGCGTGTGCCCGGCTCCTCCTCCTTGATGCGGCGCGTGGCCTCGATGCCAGACAGCAGCGGCATACGCACGTCCATGACCACGACGTCGGGGGCGTGCTCGCGCGCGAGCTCGACCGCCGCCTGGCCGTCGCCCGCCTCACCCAGGATCTCGATGTCGTCCTCGCCCTCGAGGACCATGCGCAGACCACGCCGGAACAGCTCATGGTCGTCGGCGATGAGTAGACGGATGCGTTCGTCGGCCACGGCGCGCCCCCAGCTCGCTCGACGCCGGACCCGGTCGGGATCCGGCCCAGCGGGCGGCAAGTCTAGCCCGTCCGGGCCGGTCGCCCGGATGAACCGGCGGGGAACCCCCGCGGTCGGGTCAGCCGTAGTGCTCGTGGTCGAGCGACCCGACCAGCGCCGGGTCCCCGAGCGAGGTCCCCGCGGCACGCCGGCGCGGCTTGGACACGAGTTGGGTCTTGAGCTTGCGGACCTGTCGGGACAGCTTCGCCTCGGCTCGGTCGATGGCGCTGACGTGATCGGGGGCCGACGCGCTGGCACGCAGGTACTTGCCCTTGGCGTGCAGCACGACCTCGCAGTGGATCCGGTCCTCGATCCGGGGGTTGGCCTCCTCGGAGAAGGTCACCTCCATGTCGATGAACCGGTCGAACAGGCGGCGTACCCGCGACAGCTTGGCGATCGCCTCGTCCCGGATGTGGTCCGGGACCTCGAGGTTCTTGCCCTTGACGGTGATCCGCACGGCTCCTCCTCGCCCTCTGCCACAACCGCGAGGCTGCGGCTCGTCCGGCGCCGCGGCGCGCGGCGCAGTACCCGGTCCAGGGCCGTCGGCGAGGCGGGGAAGCGACGTCCCCGGCCGTGCCGGCGACGCTATCACCCGGCCGGATCGGGACGAGTGGAATCGTCACCGCCGCGCCCGCGTGCTCGGTCACCGCTCGGGAACCCGGCGGCCAGGGGGTGCGGGCCGGCCCGCGCCAGCACCGCGAGGTGGATGGCGCCGGCACCGCCGGCACGCAGCGCGCCGGCCGCGCTGGCCGCGGTCGCACCGGTGGTCAGGACGTCGTCGACCAGCAGGAGGTTCGATCCGGGCAGTGCCCGGCGGACCCGGTAGCGGTCGCGGCCGTCCGGCGTGTCGTCCGACTCCAGGGTCGCCAGCACGGGCGCGCCGATGGCTCGGGCGACGACCTCGGCGAGCACTCGGGCATGGTCGACGCCACGCCGGCGCCGCCGCGCCCGTCCCGTGGTGATCCAGGTGACCGCGTCGACGTCGGGAGGATCCTGCGCCACGCGAGCGGCCAGCCGACCACCGAGCGGCGCCCAACCGGCATGGGCGCCAGCAACCTTGGTCGTCACGACGGCCGCGGCGACTGGGCCCCGATAGTCGTATGCGGCACGAGTCGAATCGATGGGCGCCGTCGGCGGCCAGCACGGGTGCCCGGGACGGCGCGACGCGGCGCAGCGGGGGCACCCGCCGGTGAGCTCCTCCACGAGGCGGGCGCACGACCCGCACCACGGCGGGTCCGCCCGGGCACGGCAGGAGAGGCAGCGTGGCGGCGCCAGGAGATCCAGCACGGCGTCGAGGGGCGGCATCCGCCGATCCGAGCAGCCCCGGCCCGGCGGGGCCATCGCGATCCGGTGGAGGTTGTGGACACCGGGGCGAGCTCGGCGTCGAGACCACCGGCACTATCGACGCCGGCCGCGGGTGGCCTCGTCGACCAGCATGACGGGGATGCCGTCCCGGACCGGATACTGAAGCCCGCATTCGGTGCACACGATCACGTGTCGTCGTTCCTTGTGTTCGACGTCACCGTGGCAGTCGGGACAGATCAGGATCTCGAGCAGCCGCTCGTCCAGCGCCATCGCGTGCTCCTCGTGTCGTCGAACCCGGTTGCCGCGATCATCCCACGGACCGGACGACTGCCGCGACCTCGTCGCGCAGGGCGGCCATCGACGCGTCGTCGTCCCCCTCGACGTTCAGGCGCAGCAACGGCTCGGTGTTGCTCGGCCGCAGGTTGAACCAGCCGTGCTCGAGGGCGACCGTCAGCCCGTCCTCGTGGTCGATGCGGCCGCGGCCCGCGAACGCGTCGGCGACGACCTCCATGATCGCGTGCTGGTCGGCCACCTCGAAGTTTCGCTCTCCCGAGGCGGCGTAGCGGTCGTACGGGGCGACGACGGCGGACAACGGGGCGTCGGCCACGGCCACCGCCTCGAGGAGCACGAGCGCTGCGATCAGGCCCGAGTCCGCCCGGTAGTTGTCGCGGAAGTAGTGGTGGCCCGAGTGCTCCACCGCGTAGATCGCGCCGGTCTCGGCCATGCGCTGCTTGATGTAGGAATGGCCGACCCGCGTCCGGACGGGGCGACCGCCCGCGGCACGGACCGTTTCGGGGACGGTGCGCGAACAGATCAGGTTGTGCAGCACGGTCTCGCCCGGATGGCGGGCCAGCAGCCGCTCGGCCACCACCGCCCCGACGAGCGACGCCGACACGGGCTGCCCACGCTCGTCGATCGCAAAGACGCGGTCGGCATCGCCGTCGAAGGCGAGCCCGACCGCCTGCCCGCCGCGGCGCACCTCGGCCTGGAGGTCGCGCAGATTGGCCGGGTCGAGGGGGTCCGGGGGATGGTTCGGGAAGGTCCCGTCGAGCTCGAAGTACAGCGCCGTGGTCCGGATCGGCAGCCCGTCGACCACGGCTGGCCACACGTGGCCGGCCATCCCGTTGCCGGCATCGACCGCGACCTCCACGGGGCGCAGGACACTCACGTCGACGAACGAGCGCACGTGGGCCGCGAACCGGTCGGTGATGTCCTCGCGCCGGCGGCGGCCGCGGCTCGCGGCCGGCGCCCGCATCGCGTCGGCGGCACGGTCGCGGATCTCGGCCAGTCCCGTGTCGATCCCCACCGGCACCGCACCCGGGCGACACAGCTTGATGCCGTTGTATTCGGCCGGGTTGTGGCTCGCGGTGAACATCGCACCCGGCGCGTCGAACACGCCCGACGCGAAGTACAGCTGGTCGGTCGATGCGAGCCCGATGTCGACGAGGTCCACCCCACCCGCCAGGACGCCTTCGGCGAAGGCGTCCACCAGCGCCGGCGACGACGGGCGCATGTCGTAGCCGACGACCATCTGTCCCCGGCCGTCGGACAGCTCGTCCGCGGCGGCGGCACCGACCGCGCGCACGAGGTCGGCGTCGAGCTGGTCACCGACGAGGCCCCGGATGTCGTATGCCTTCACGACGGCGTCGAGCACCGCGGGATCGGGGCGAGGCACGGAGGGGCGCTCCACCGGGCGAGGGGGCAGACGCCGGGGAGGCTACTGGGTGGTGCGGTCCCGGGTGGGGCGATCGCCGGCGTGGAGCGGGTGGTCGGCGCCATCGGAGCGCTGATCCTCCGACGCGGGCAGGTCGGGCACGACGGCCTCGAGCGGCTCCCCCGGAAGGTGGCGACCCACGTAGCGCTTGCGTGTCCGGCCGTCCTCCTTCCAGTAGGCGTACCAGTACGGCCCGTGCGGGCAGGTCCGGCAGGCGTCCTTGCCGCAGCGCACGTGCTCCTGCCGGTAGGTCAGCTTCGGCGGCAGGCCGTGCTCGTCGTCACCCGGGGGGCCGTCGAGATGCAGCAGCAGGCCGCGCACCACGATCAGCAGTCGACGCAGCTCGTATTCGTCGAGCCGCCGGACCTGGTCGATCAGCTCGCGCGGCATGCTCATCGGTCACCTCCCGGAGCTCGCAGTCGCCACCTTAGGTGACCGAGCGGCTCCCAAGAAGCAACAACAACCGCGGTCAAGGGTTGACGCCGGGACGTCACCAGTCGGCTGCGTGCTCCCGGCGGGTGGTCGGCCCGCGGCCGCCCGCGGGCCGCGGGTCGGCCTCGCGGACCGAGATCCCGTCGCGCGGCGGGGACGAGGCCGCTCGAGCGGCGTCGGGTGCGTCACCGCGCCGCGCCGCCAGGATCGGTCGTGGCCCGGAGGCGGCCGGCGCGTGGTCGTGCCCGAGGACCGGGGAAGGCTCGTCCTCGGACGGGGCGGTCGCCGCCGGCGGCCCGCTGTCCTGCGGCCATGCACCGGCCGGCGCGGGGGGAGCGATCACCCCACGTGGGCGCGGCACCGGATCGGGCCCCGCAGGCGTGTCGGTGCCGAGCACGTCCCGCGAACGGACGTCCAAGCGCTCCGTCACGGGCTCTTGGGGGCCGTCGAGGGGTCGTCCGACCTCGGCGGCGCGGTCGCGGTCACCATGTGCAGGAATGGCGTCCGGGACCTGACGCAGCGCCGCTGCGAGCACAGCGACGGTGCGATCGCCGCCGAGGTCGGCCGGCGTGGCCGGGGGCACGTCCGGCTGACGATCCTCCTCGGGCCGCCGATCACGCAGCTCCCACCCGTGCGGCGGTTGCGTGCGCGATGCGTGTGCGACACAGAGGTCGTACGCCTGCGGACTGGGCTCGTCGGTGAGCCGAGCGAGCCATGCCTCGCGGGTGGCGTAGCGGAACGTGAGCGTGGCACGTGCTGACGCCGGGCAGCCCGGACGGGCGCACGGACGCTCGGCCACCCACGCGAGCGGGCGGACGACCGCATCCGGTGCGGCATCTCGGAGCTGGGCAGCGTCGACCACGCGGGCAGTGAACCACATGCGTGTGATTCGCCAAGCACCCCGCGCCGGCGACCGACCCACGGGCCGGTCTTAGGTGACCCGCCCGCACCTAGGACGGCTGGTGTAATTCACCCGGCCGGCGGGCGCCTCGGCGCCACTACGCTGCGGCGCGTGGACGATCGACACGCCCGCCACCGTCGGACCGAGGCCGACCGGCGCCGCCGGCCGGTCGACGGCTTCCGCGCCCACAGCCTCGACCACTTCCACCGCCTGGTCGACGACGCCGTCGATTCGCTGCCCGACGACCTGCTCGGCTACCTCGACAACGTCCAGATCACCGTCGAGGACGTGCCTCCCGCCGACCCCGTCGGCGAGGGCGAGGAGCTGCTGCTCGGCCTGTACCAGGGCGTGCCCCGCCCCGAGCGGGAGCACGGGATGGCCGAGCTCCCCGACCGGATCACGTTGTTCCGGCGCCCGTTGGAGCTGCGTGCGCGCAACCGGCACGAGCTCGCCGAACTGGTCCGGGACACCGTCGTGCACGAGATCGCCCATCACTTCGGCATCGACGACGACCGGCTCGACGAGCTCGGCTGGGGGTAGTCAGGGTCCGGTGTCGCCCTCGGGCGGCGGTTCGGGCTCCTCCGACGGATCGGGCTCGGGGTCGTCGGGCTCCGGCGGGGCGAGCGGGTCCACCCGCTGGATGCCGAGCCTCGTGTCCAGCCGCTGCACGGTCCCCCGACCGGCCGAGGCCGCGAGCCCGCCCCCGACGGGCGACCACGCCGCCGCCGGGGTCCCCAGCGTGGCGATGAGGTGGCGGGCCGGCACCCGCTCCTCGGTCTCCTCCTCGTCCTCCTCGACCGGCTCGGGCTCGGTGGCGGGATCCTCGTCGGCGCCGGGATCGGGATCGGGCTCGGGCTGCTCAGCGGGGAGGGTCGAGCTGCCGAGCCGGCCGACCACGATCTCGCCCCCCACGGCGGTCACGTAGGCCGACCAGTGGCCGACGTCGCCGAGGAACTCGCTGACATCGACCGTCCGGAGGCTGCCGGGAGGCACCTCGATCTCTTGGAGGGCGCCGGGGCGCAGCGCGGTCGTGCCGTTGAACAGCACCACCTCGACCTCGGCCGCCTCGCTGCCCGGGTTCACCAACCGCAGCGACTCCTGCCGGTCGACAGTGTCGCCGCCGGTGACCACCCACGTGGTATCCGCGACCGGGCTGCCGAGCTGCACCGCGAACCCGGTGTCGGCCACTTCGTCCGCCGCGACCCGCGTCGCCCCGGAGACGTACACCGGGGCGCCGTCGGACCGGACGGTCACCGCGGCATCCCCGATGCCCTCCGGCAGCGTCCCGCGCAGGTCGACGCGGCGAACCTGCCCCGGTGCGACCGTGACCTCGGCGAGGCCCTCGGGGACGATGCCACCGTCCTCGGTGTTGAGGGTCAGCTCGACCGGCGCCGGACGCTCACCGAGGTTGGCGACCCACAGCCAGCTGCCGGTGTCCTCGTCGTCGGCGACCCACGGGACCGTCCACACCTCGGCCGGCGCGGTGGCAGCGGCGAGCAGCGACACACCGTCGACGTCACCGATCGCCGCGCGGGTGAGCTGGTAGCCCTCCGCGGCGACCCGGCCGGAGAGCACCCGGACGATCGCGGTCAGGTCGTCCCGCTCCGGCAGCACCTGGTTGACCTGGATCTCGCGGATTCCTCGTGCAGGGACGGTGAGGTTCTGCAGGGCGATGGGGTCCTCCGCGCCCTGCGGCGTGAGGAAGCCCACGGCGACCGTGGCATCCGTTCGGAACGGGTTGGCCAGGCGCAATCGCGCGTCGCTGCCGCCGGAGGTGATCAGGCCCGGCACGACCCAGCTGTCCGATATCGCCCGTGGGCACGCGCCGGCGACCGTGCCCGGCGGCAGGTCCTCGTCACCGTGCAGGCGCCACTCGCGCTGCACGGCGACGGGACCACCGCTCCACCGCGTGAACACGCCGAGCTCGTCGTCGCCCACCACGCTGGTCGCGGCGTGCGTCCCCGGGAACAGCTGCGGAACGCTCACCGCACGGATCTCGCCTTCCTCGAACGCGCCCACGTCGACCGTCGCCGGCTCGTCGCCGAGCGTTCCGGTTCGTGCCGCCGCGACCCGAAGCTCGGTGCCGGCGCGCCGATCACCGACGGCGCAGGTCCAGGTCCCCGCCGTCGGTGACACGGCAGCGGGAACCGACAGCGGTGCCGGTGGCTCCACCTGCGGGACGAACACGTCGACGGCCGCCACGCCCGCGGCGAGCACGATCAGCACGAGCACGACGGCCAGACCGGGACGACGCTTCACGGCACCACCTCCGGCCGCGGCATCGGCCGGTTGGCGGCCCAGGGTCGGGGCCCTGCGTCCTCGTCCTCGGGTCGGGTCCGGGCGAACTGGGGTGGGCGCAACGCCAGCGAGATCGCCAGCAGGACTGCCAGGACCTGGCCCGCGATCGCGACCGTGCGGGCGGTGCTGCCGGCGTGAGCCACCTCGATCTCGGCACCGGCGGGCACATCGCCGAAGCGGACGGTCGGCCCGGTCCGCGGCTCGAGCACACGCCCGTCGGCGGTGGCGACCCATTCAGGGTCCGCTGGCTCGGCCAGGTACAGGGCCCCCGCGAAGGACACCGCGTCCACGTAGCGACCGGGGCCCTGCTGGTCGACCCGTTCGAACTCGGCGCCCTCCGGCACCTCACCTCGCTCGTCGATCGCGGCGGCCACGCCGTCGGGCACGACCGCCGCGCGGGGCAGCCAGTCGTGGAGCGCGGACACGCGACCGTCGGAGACCGGACGGGGCTCGATGCCGAGCTGGCCCCGGACGGCCCGGTCGAGCTCGGGGCTCGTCCCCCCCGGCGGGACGTAGAGGTAGCGCACGTTCAGCAGCCCGAGCCGGGACGCTGCCGCGGGGTCACGGCCGGTGAGCATGTCCTCCACGATCTCACCCACCAGCGCGGTCGCCGCGGTCGATTCCGGGACGCCGAAGCTCGCCATGGTCGGGCCCGTTCCCTCGACCACCTCCCACGTGACCACGCCGCGCCCGTCCGCGAGCACCAGCACGCGGAACGGCTCGCCCTCCTCGGCGGCGGTGATCACGAACGACGGGAGCGAGGGTTCGTCCACGGCATAGGCGGTCCAAGGCTCGCGCACGAGCGCGACACCGACCGTGACGAGGCTGACCGCGATGGCGGCCCCGGTCCCGAGCGCCGCGATCTGGCGCCAGCCGAAGGCGTGCCGCGTGAGCTGGGCCTCCGCGGACGCGAACGCGAGGGCGAACAACCCGGCGAATGCGCCCGCCGTCAGGATCAGCGGCAGCCCTGGCCAGATGTCGCTCCCGACGCGGCCGAGCCACCACGCGGCCACGGCACCGCCGAGCGCGGCCGTCCACAGGCCCGCCACGAGGCGGGGCTGACGCGGGCCCCCGAGGGCCAGTCCGAGTGCGCCCGCCAGGACGAAGCCGGCGCCGGCGGCGATGCCCGGGAACCCCGGGAGCGCCGGACCGAGCAGGAGCCACCGCCACAGCTCGGCGCTGATGACCTCACCGGAGGCCGCGAACAGTGCGCCGTCCGCCGCCAACACGTCGGCGCTCCAGGGCAGCAGCAGCACGACCGGGCCGAGCGTCGCGACCACGACCCGGCTCGCGAACGCACGGCGCCATGCTCCGCTGACGTCGCGCAGCAGGCCGATGAACAGCACGACCGCACCGACGAGCAACAGTGCCGGCAACACGGCCGGCTCGAAGGCGGCAGCGACCGCCCCCAGCAGCGTCGTGGCCGCGACGGCACGCCAGGCCCGCTGCGGGCTGCTGCGCTGGCGCGCGAGCGTGGTCCCCGCGGCCACCAGCCCCGGCGCCGCCGCCAGGACGACGAGCGCCCCGACCTCACCCGTGACGAGCGCCGCGAGCGCAGGTGGGGACAGCACGTAGGCCGTGGCGGCGACCACGCGCGGCAGCTTGCGTCGTGAATAGGGCTGTGACGCCCGCAGCGCGAGGACCCAGGCCACGGCGATCGCGCCGAGCAACAGCAACCGCGGCGCGACGTAGGCGTTCCCGCCGACGAGCAGGTGCAGCCCGCCCAGCAGGGCCTGGGCCGGCGAGGGCGCCTCGGTCGTCCCGAAGCCGCCGGCCTCGTGCCAGCCGGAGGCGTAGTCGGCGAAGAAGGCGTCGGCGGTCGCCGGCCACGGCGCGAGGGCGCCGCCGCGCAGCTCTCCGGGCAGCAGCAGGGGCCAGCTGCCGCCGATGAACAGGACCGTGAGCACGAGCCCGGCGGCGACCACCGGGCGGGTCCTGACGAAGCGGAGCGTCCGTCGTGTGGCGGACTCCGGCTCGGCTCGCTCGACCTCGCTGGACGGGGCCGGCTCCCACGGCTCGACATCACCCCCGGCGATCCACTCGGCGATCGCCTCGGCGTAGGCCCGGACGCGCGGCACGATCCGTCCGAACAGCTCCTTCAGCTCACCGTCGGCGCGGGTGCGGCGCGCCTGGACCTGCCGGCGCAGTCGCCACGTCTCGCGCAGGTGATAGCCGTTCCACAGCCATGCGCGGACCGTCTGCCATGCGTCGGAGACCCGACGCGTCAGCAGGAAGCCGGCAACCTTGGCGATACCGACCAGGAAGTACAGCGGAACCACCAGCGCGATGCGCGCCGGCCCGTAGTTCTTCAGCAGTGCCGCCAGGGTGTTGCGCTCCGCGAAGTAGCGCGGGCCGATGAAGCGGGTCTGGCCGAGGCGGAGGTAGTTGGCCGCGCCGGCGACATGGTGGCCGACCGCGCCGGGGACGACCTCGACCTCGTGGCCGGCGAGCCAGGCGCGCCAACACAGGTCGAGGTCGTCGCGGAACACGTGGAAGCGCCGGTCGAAGCGGCCGAGCTCCTCCAGTGCCGACCGCCGCACCATCATCCCGGCAGTGGAGACGTACAGGGTGCGGCGCTCCTGGTCGCGCTGTCCCTGGTCGAGCTCCCCCTCATCCACCCCGCTGTCGGCCCGGCCGGTGATGTCCACGGTCCAGCCGACCGACTGGAGCACCTCCGTGTCGTTCCAGTCGCGCAGCTTCGACCCGGCGATGGCCAGGCGTGGATCGTCCTCGAGCGCGGCGACGAGCCGTTCGACGGCGTGCGGCGCGAGGGCGCAGTCGTCATGGACCAGGAGCACGTAGGGAGCGTCGTCGGGTGCGCGGGCGTCGAGGGCCATCGACACGGCGGCGGGGAAGCCCAGGTCACGCTCGGCCGGCAACACCCGCTCGGGCCCCAGATGCTCGATGAGCAGTTCGCGGGATCCGTCGACGCTGGCGTTGTCGATCGCGACGACGTCGATCGCCGGGTGCGTCTGCGCCTCCAGCGCCGCCAACGTCCGCGGAAGCCAGGCCGCGCCGTCGTGCGCGACGAGGACCGCCAGCACGCGGGGCGGTGCGGCAACGCTGGCAGCCTGCACGTGCTCTCTCGCTCCTGACGGGGTCGGACGGTGGCGGGCAGGCCGCGCACCGTCCGATGAGGCAGTGGCTTGGACCGGACGTCAGGCCGGCCCGTGTGGGCTTGCGGGAGGGGGGCCGACCCGGACCACCAGGCTGGGCTGGAGCCACCAGGACGTCCGGAGACGCTCCCAACCGAGAGCGCCGCGAGAACCTACCACAGGCGGCGAGAGCGCCTGCGGGGGCGGACGGCCAGCCGGACGACGGCCGTGCGCACCACCGGGGTCAGGCGGACAGACGCTTCGCGCGCCGGCGTTCGCGCTCCGAGAGCCCGCCCCAGATGCCGAACCGCTCGTCGTTGGCCAGGGCGTAGTCGAGGCAGTCCTCACGCACCGGACACGCCGTGCAGATGCGCTTGGCCTCCCGTGTGGAGCCGCCCTTCTCGGGGAAGAACGCCTCGGGGTCGGCGTCGAGGCACTTCGCCTCGAGCATCCAGGCCCGATCATCCGCATCGAACGCCAGCTTGGTCGTCAGCTCCGCGATGGCTCCCACCCGGCCGCTCCTCGCTGTCGACAGCGGTGAAACTACATGCGCGTCATTCTGTGGGGCCGGAGGGGCGGGGTCAAGCGAAAAACCACCACAGGTGGTGGATATGCCGCGTCAGACGCGCTATCGGTGGTATTTCGCGCGCTCATCGCGCGCACCGTGGCCGTAACAGCGCGTCGCGAAGCGCGAGCTAGAGGGCCTCGAGCGATGCACGCAGACGGGCCAATCCGTCCCGGAGCCGCGATTTCGCGGTGCCCTCGGGGATCCCGAGCACGTTGGCCACGTCGCGGTAGGTGTGGCCGGCGAAGTAGGCCAGCTCGATGGCCTCACGCTGACGCTCGCTCAGGCTTGCAAGGGCCTCGCGGACCTGCCAGTGCTCGAGCTCGACCACCACCGCTTCGGCGACGACGTCGAAGGGGCGCTGCTGCTCGCGTGTCGAGACGCGTGCGTCGCGGTCGCGGCCCGCCTGCTCGCTGCGGACCCGGTCGACGGCGCGACGGTGGGCCATCGTGCCGATCCAGGCCGCCGCGCTACCCCGCTCGGGATCGAAGCGGTCGGCCTTGTCCCAGGCCTCCCAGAGCACCTCCTGGGCCACCTCCTCGGCGATGGCCCGGTCCCGGACGACCCGCAGGGCGATGGCCACGACGCGGTCGTGCATCTGCCCGTACAGCAGTCCGAAGGCGGCCTGGTCACCGTCCGCGGCAGCGACGAGCAGGCTCTCGCTCGTCACCGCGGCCGGGGGAAGGGACTGTGGGACAGCGGTCATGCGCGCCTCGAGGAGCTTCGGGGAGAGCGCAGCATGACACGATATCTAGAGTCTGTCAAGTTTTCTGTATAGTTTTATGTAGAGGTAAGTGGCGACGGGCGGCCCGCCTTCGACGCGACCCGGCCGTAGGTGGTCGTGCGCTCGGCGGCGGGGCGGCCGGCGGCGGCCGCGGTGGCACGCAGCGACTCGGGCGTCTGACGGATGCCGTGCTGGGACCCGGCCATGCGCGAGATGGTCTCCTCCATCAGCGTCCCGCCGAGGTCGTCGCAGCCACCCCGGAGCAGCTCGACGGCGCGCTCGAGCCCGACCTTGACCCACGACAGCTGGACGTGGTCGATCGCGCCCTGGAGCAGCAGGCGCGCGACCGCGTGGACGCGGCGGTCGTCCTCCCAGGTCGATCCGGGCCGCGCCACGCCCGCGAGGTAGATCGGTGCGAGCTGATGCACGAACGGCAGGGCGACGAACTCGGTGAACCCGCCGGTGTCCTCCTGGATCGAGCGCAGGAGCTTCAGGTGTGCCACCCAGTGGCGCGGCTCGTCGACGTGGCCGTACATCATCGTCGACGACGAGCGCAGCCCGACCTCATGAGCGGTGGTCACCACCTCGATCCACGCCGAGGCGGGCAGCTTGCCCTTGGTCAGCACCCAGCGGACCTCGTCGTCGAGGATCTCGGCGGCCGTCCCGGGGATCGTGCCGAGCCCGCGCCGGCGCGCCTCCTCGAGCCATTCACGGATCGAGATCCCGAGCCGGGTCGCGCCGTTGACGATCTCCATCGGGCTGAAGGCGTGCACGTGGATGTCCGGCACGCGGGCCTTGACGGCGTCGATCACCTCGAAGTAGTAGTCACCCGGCAGGTCGGGGTGGATCCCCCCCTGCATGCACACCTCGGTGGCCCCGACCTGCCACGCCTCCTCGGCCCGGTCGGCGATCTGTTCCAGCGACAGGTTGTAGGCGTCCGGGTCGTCACGGCGCTGCGCGAAGGCGCAGAAGCGGCAGCCCGTGTAGCACACGTTGGTGAAGTTGATGTTGCGGTTGACGACGTAGGTCACGACCTCGCCGACCCGCTCGGCGCGCAGCTCGTTGGCCGCACGCGCGAGCGCATCGAGCTCGACCCCGGTGGTGCCGAACAGCAGCAGCGCCTCGTCGTCGTCGAGCACCGCCCCACGCTGCGCCTTCGCCAGTGCGGCGGACACCTCGGCACGGATGCGCGTCCGCGCCGGGTGCTCGACGCGAGGGGCGTTGTGGGCCAGCACCCCGTCCGCGATGACGTGGACGTCGCCGTACACGGCGCGGTGCAGGTCGTCCTCCGCCGCCGCCGAGCGGGCGTTGCGGCCGTCGGCCGCCGACCCGCCGGCCTCGTCGCCGTCGACCACCGCCGCCATCGCGCCGCTCAGCTCGGTCGAGACGATCTGGGGGTCCTGCCACGCCTGTGGGGCCGCAACCGCATCGGGGCGCGCCAGTCCGTCGGCCGTGGCGAGTGCCGCCACCGGGCCACGCATGCGACCGGCGAGCCACGGGTCGGGCCGGGTCGCGTGCTCGGGGTAGACGCACAGCCGTTCGGTCAGCACGAACCCCTCGTCGGCCGACCGTGCCGCGAGCTCGTCGAGCGCCGGCCACGGGGCCTCGGGGTTGACGTGGTCGGGCGTCACCGGCGACACCCCGCCCCAGTCGTCGATCCCGGCACGGAGCATGGCCGGGTACACCTCCGGCGACAGGTTCGGCGGTGCCTGCAGGTGCACCGTCGGGCCGAGCACGACCCGGGCGGCCGCGACCGTGGCGAGCAGGTCCTCGAAGCTCGGCTCGGGGTGATCCCGCATCGCCGTGTCGGGCTTGGCCCTGAAGTTCTGGACGATCACCTCCTGCACGTGCCCGTACCGGCGGTGCGCATCGCGCAGCGCCAGCAGCGTGTCGACGCGTTCCGGCAGGGTCTCACCGATCCCGATCAACAGCCCCGAGGTGAACGGCACCGACAGCCGGCCGGCGTCCTCGATCGTTCCGAGGCGCAGCTGCGGGTCCTTGTCGGGTGCGTTGTGGTGCGCCTCCCCCTTGGCCAGCAGGCGCCGTGAGGTGGTCTCGAGCATCATCCCCATCGACGGAGCGACCTGCTTGAGCGTCGCGAGGTCGGCCCAGCTCATCACCCCCGGGTTGAGGTGTGGCAGCATCCCGGTCGCCTCGATGACCTGGATCGCGACCGCGCGCAGGTATTCGAGCGTGGTCTCGTATCCGCGCGCCGCGAGCCACTCGCGGGCCGCCGGGTAGCGCCGTTCGGGCTGGTCGCCGAGCGTGAACAGCACCTCCTTGCAACCGGCCCGCCGACCCCGCTCGGCGACGTCGAGCACCTCGTCGGGCGACAGGAAGGCCGGCAGGTCCTTCTTCGGCGGCCACGCGAACGTGCAGTAGCCGCAGGTGTCGCGACACAGGTGGGTCAGCGGCACGAACACCTTGCGCGAATAGGTCACCCGGGGCCGCCCGTCCGCGGTCCGACCCCAGGCGCCCTCGGCGTACCACGGTGCCTGGTCACGCGTCCGCGCGGCGACGGCCATGAGCCGGTCGAGGTCCTCGCTGCGGCACATCAGCAGCGCCGCTGCCTCGTCACGGGTGAGGCTGCGACCCTCCTCGGCCCGGTGCAGCGCACGCGGGCGCAAACGCTCGAGCACCTCGAGCCCGGGCTCCTCCATCGTCCCACCTCCAGCCAGGGACACCGTAACGCCGCTCCCCCGTGTCACGGGCATCTGGTCGCCGCGGGGCCGTGCCCACCAGGGCCCTGGCGCACGGCTGTCTACGCTGCACGTCCCGGACAGGACGGAGCAACGCGTGTACACGGTGCTCGCCGGCGGCGTGGGTGCCGCGCGGTTCCTGCGGGGACTCGTCGCGGTCGTGCCCCCGAGCGAGGTCGTGGTGATCGTCAACGTCGGCGACGACATCACCCTGCACGGACTGCGGATCTGCCCGGACCTCGACTCGATCACCTACTGGCTCGCCGACGTCGTCCACCCCGACCAGCAGTGGGGGCGCGCGGACGAGCGCTTCACCGTCGCCGAGGAGCTCGAACGATTCGGCCACGACCGCTGGTTCACGCTCGGCGACCGCGACCTCGCCACCCACCTGCACCGCACGGCGAGGCTCCGTGACGGAGCGCCCCTGTCGGTGGTGACCGAGGAGGTGACGCGGGCCTTCGGTGTCGAAGCCCGGCTGCTGCCCGCCACCGACGACCCGGTCGAGACCAGGATCACCACCACCGACGGCCGCGACCTGCACTTCCAGGAATACTGGGTCCGCGAGCACGGGGCCGCGGAGGTCGCCGACGTCCGGCTGGCCGGCGCCGAGGCGGCCGAGCCGGCGCCCGGCGTCGTCGAGGCGCTGCTCGATGCCGACGCGGTGCTGGTCGCGCCGTCCAACCCGCTCGTGTCGATCGGCACGATCCTCGCCGTCCCGGGCATCCCCGAGACCCTGGCCCAGACCACCGCCCCGGTGGTCGGCGTGTCCCCCATCGTCGGCGGGCGGGTCGTGCTGGGGATGGCCGATCGACTGCTGCCCGCGGTCGGGGCGGAGGTCTCGGCGGCCGGTGTCGCGCACCACTACGGCGGCCTGCTCGATGGCTGGGTCGTCGACAACGAGGACGCCGACGCGGTCGAGGTCCTTCGCCGGGACGGGCTCGTCTGCGTCGCGACGAACACGATGATGGACGATCCCGCCGTCGCCGCCGGGCTCGCCCGCACCTGCCTCGACCTGGCACGGGAGCTGGCCACGTGAGCCCCCCGGTCCCGACCCGGCCGGCCCAGCGTCCCTCACGCCCGACACCCCACGAGTGGGTAGGTGTGGTCCGGGATGTCGGACCACACCTACCCATTTCGGCGGGAGAGCGGCCCCTCCTCCCGAAGTGGGTCTCGTTGATCCGGGATGTCGGCCAGGCGCTACCCGCTCCGGGGCGGTGCCGGTCCGGCGTGGCGCCTCGGTTGGGGACCGGCTGCCATGGGCCGCTCGCAGGGGGACGCCGGTGAGACACCCGCTGGAGGTGGTGGCGCTGCCGGCCCGACGTCGGATCGGCGCCGGCGACGATCTGGCCGCCGCGGTGCTCGACGCCGCCGGGGCCGCGGGAGTAGAGCTGGCCGACGGCGACGTGGTGTGCGTGGCCTCCAAGGTCGTGAGCCTGGTCGAGGGCAACTCCGTGCCGCTCCCGCCCGGCGAGCCGCGCGCGGCTCGCCGGGCCCTGGCGCTCGAACGAGCGCGCCGGATCGTGGCCGATGCCCCCGAGGTCCTGGTCACCGAGACCGTCCACGGGTTCGTGTGCGCCAACGACGGCATCGACGCGTCCAACGTTCCCGAGGGCGAGGCCCTGCTGCTGCCCCACGACCCGGACGCGTCGGCGGCGCGCCTGCGCGCCGCGCTGGTCGAACGCGCCGGTGCGCGCGTAGGGGTCATCGTGACCGACACGTTCGGCCGTCCCTGGCGGCTCGGACAGACCGACGTCGCGCTCGGGATCGCCGGGGCGCCGGCGCTGCGCGACGAACGCGGGGGACACGACCTGGACGGCCGCGGGCTCGAGGTCACCGAGGCGGCCGTCGGCGACGCCGTCGCGGCGGCGGCCGATCTGGTGCGGACCAAGGCAAGCGGGACGCCGTTCGTGCTCGTCCGCGGGTTGCCGCCCGGACCGGAGGGGCGGGGGGCCGACCTGGTCCGGCCCGCCGAGCAGGACCTGTTCCCTGCCGGCGGTCCGACCGCCGCCGACCACGCCGTGCGTGCGCGCCGGACGGTGCGCCGGTTCGACACCGACCGACCCGTGCCCGGCCGGATCCTGCGCGAGGCGGTGGTCGCGGCCGCGACCGCGCCGGCCCCCCACCACACGCGGCCGTGGCGCTTCCTGCGCCTGTCCGACGCGACCCGGACGCGGCTCCTGGACGCGATGGGGAACCAGTGGCGGGCCGACCTCGAGTCCGACGGCACGCCCGGAGAGGTCATCGACCGTCGGCTCGCGGCCTCGGACGCGGTCCTGCGGACCGCTCCCGAGCTGCTGGTGCCGTTCGTGGTGCTCGACGGTGCCCGCGCCTACCCCGACGACCGCCGTGCCACCGCCGAGCGCGACCTGTTCGTCCTCTCTGGCGGCGCAGCGCTGGGCAACCTCCAGGTCGTGCTCGCGGGGCACGGCGTCGGTGCCGCATGGATGTCGTCCACGGCGTTCTGTGCTCCGACGGTGCGGTCGGTCCTCGACCTGCCGGAGACCTGGCAGCCGCTCGGCATGCTGGCCGCGGGCTACCCCGCCGGCGATCCGCCGCGGCCGAGACCACCCATCGATGCCGCCGACTTCCTCATCGAGCGCTGACCGTCGGTGGCACGACGACCCGGGCCGTCCCGGTACCCTCGGCGACTCCGTCCGACCTCCCCCACGACCGCGAAGGTGACCGACCGTGGCCGAACGCGAGCGGCTGACCAAGAAGGAACGGCGCGAGCGTTCCCGCGAGGAGCGCAAGCACAAGGAGGCCCAGGCCGCCAGGAAGCGCCGGCGCGACCGGATCCGCAACAGCCTCATCAGCGTGGCGATCATCGGCGTGGTCGCCGCGGTCGTCCTCCAGGCGTTCCTGGGCGGCCCGGACACGCTCGACGACCCGATCCTGGTGTCGTCGCAGGAGGCGACCGAGGCCCGCGAGGTCGCCGGCTGCGAGGTGCTCGCGGACAGGGAGCCGCTGCCGGAGCGCTACCACTTCGAGGCCAACCAGGCACCGGACCCGAGCACCATCTACCCCGACGTCCGGCCGACCCATTCCGGGCCGCACACGGTGCAGACGCACCCGATCATCGGTGACGGGGCGAGCCGGCAGATCGACGAGCTGTCGACCACCCACAACCTCGAGCACGGTGCGGTCATCGTGTGGTACGACCCCGAACAGGTCGACCGGTCGACGGCGAACGCGATGGGCGACTGGGCCGGCACGCTGAACGCCAACGGGTTCCGCAACGACCGCGGCGGCGTGGCCATCTTCGTGTCGCCCTACGAGGATCCGGGCATCTCGTCCGGCCAGGCGATCGCCTTCCGTGCCTGGGGCACGGCGATGGACTGCGACGAGTGGGACGAGACGGTCGCCAGCGCGTTCGTGATCGAGAACTTCGGCACCCACGGCATCGCCCCCGAGCGCACCTTCGCGCCCTACCCGATCGACGTGCTCGCCTTCGAGGACCGCGACGTCGACGACAGCGACGCGCCGTTGGACGGCGCCGGCACCTCGGACGGCGAGGACCACGACGTCGCCGACGAACCGGCCGACGAGGACGCGGACGACAGCGACTGATCCGGCGGCTCAGCGGGGAGCGACCCGACGCCACCACGTGGCGGTCCAGGGCCGCCAGCGGAATGGGACCGTCCACCGCGCCACGACACGGTCGGGGGGGACCCGGGCCCGGGCCATCAGCTGGCGCCGACGCCAGAGGCAGCCCCGGAGCAGGCGGAGACGCCGCAGCGCGGGCAGGAGCGCGCCCGGCTCGGTCACCGCCAGCTCGATCGTCTTGAGGGCCGTGGTCGCCACCACGAGCGGAAGCGCCCGCGCCAGTGCCCGACGGTCGTCGCACGTCGCGATGACGAGCAACCGGTTGGCCCAGTTCAGGGCCTCGACGGCCGGGGTGCGGCGCGGCCCGGCTCCTCCGCGCTCGTGCACGGCGGTCGCGGCCGGCTCGTAGCGGGCGGTCCACCCCAGCAGCCGGGCGCGCCAGTCGAGCTCGACGTCCTCGAAGAAGGCGAACAGGTCCTCGGTCAGGACCTCGCGGCTGCCGTCGGGAAGCCGCCACGCCACGTCGTCCAGCATGTCACGGCGGTGCAGGGCGACGGCCCCGGAGACACCGAACAGCTGGTGCGGCCGTCGGTACTGGCCGCGGTCCGGCACGCCCTCGCCACGGTTGTGGACGAGGCGGGCGGAGGTCAGCTCGTGCCCGGTGGTGTCCACCACCGGCGTCCCGTCGGGCGAGGCAACCGTGCGGTGGACCCGTGGCTGCACCGATCCGCACCCGGGGTCGGCCTCCAGCACCGCCACGCACCGTCTGGTCAGGTCGGGGGCCGGGATCGCGTCCGGGTTGACGAGCAGGACCGCGGCGGCGTCGCTGGCGCGCACGGCGTCGTTGACGCCACCGGCGAAGCCACGGTTGGTCGGGTTGTCGAGCACCCGGAGCGGGTGACGCCGGGGGCGTCCCAGGGCCTCCCGGAGCACCGCGGCGGTCGCGTCGTCGCTCGCGTTGTCGACCACGACCACCTCGAGGTCGGCGTGGTCCTGTGCCTCGAGTCCGTCCAGGCAGGCCGGGAGGGTCTCGGCCGAGTTCCAGGCGACCACGACGGCGACGACGTGCACGGCCGGTCAGCCGGCGGAGGGACGTTGGCGGCGCACCAACCGGGTGACAGGAACCGACCCGCTCCCCCGGTCGCCGAGCCGGCGCGCCGGTCCCTCGGTGACCGACGTGGTCGCGGCGAGATCGACCAGCCCCGCCCCACCCGGGGCAGGGCTGACCGCGAAGTCCGCTGCGGTCGGGGCGACGGCCCAGGTCTCGCGCCCCGTGACGTCGGTCACGGTGGTCGTCACGGAATAGTGACCGGCGAGCAGGTTGGCGGAGAACCGGATGTCGACGACCGCTTCCTGCCCCTCCGTCAGCGGGCCGACGCCCACCCCTTGCCAGGTGGTGTGCAGCTCGTAGAGGTGGGTCCCGTCGCCGCGCGTCACGGTCATCCCGAGGCTGCACACGTCGACCGGCTCGAGCGCGCGGAGCCGCGCCCGCAGCGTCAACGCCGTCGAGGGGGTGACCTCGGACACGAGCTCGCCGTCGGGCCCGAGCAGCGCCACGTCCTCGAGGCGGACGCGGCGTGCGCCGGCGGGTCGCGGTCCGTGCGGGGCCGACACCGTGGCCACGCGCTGTCGGTAGAGCTCGACGCCCTCGGCGACCGGGCCGTCGAACACGACGCGGCCATGGTCGAGCACGATCGTACGGTCGCACATGTCGCGCACGGCCTCGAGATCATGGCTGACCAGCACGATGGTCTTTCCCTCGTCGCGGAACCGCTTCATGCGCTCGAGGGAACGCCCCTGGAACTCGGCGTCGCCGACGGCGAGGACCTCGTCGACGAGCAGGATGTCGGGATCGAGGTTGATGGCGATCGCGAACCCGAGCCGCACGTAGAGCCCGGACGAGTAGGTGCGCACGGCGGTGTCCAGCAGCGGCCGGATGCCGGCGAAGTCCACGATCTCGTCGAACCGCTGGTCGATGTCGCTGCGCGACAGCCCGAGGATGGCGCCGTTGAGGTAGATGTTCTCGCGGCCGGTGAGGTCGCCGTGGAACCCGGCGCCGA
>CAZSQF010000017.1:0-22157 GCA_964608935.1 uncultured Actinomycetota bacterium
GCGCCTTGTACAGCGTCCCGTGCGACGTCAGCTTCCGTCCGGCGCGGCCGCCTGCGATCCGATGCGCGAGCTCGAAGCCATGGAAATCGTCCTCGCCCTCCCGCCGGTATGACAGTCCGGCCTCGAGGATGTCCAGCTCGATCGGCAGCAGCTCCCCGGGCTTGCGTCGTGGCATCGGATGCGCTCCCGGGCAGGAATGGGAAGATAGGTGTGACAAGAATAGGAAGATAGGGGACGGGAGTCAAGTCGCTCCACGAACTGAGCCGCGACAGCCGCCCCAACTCATAACCCGGAGGTCGAAGGTTCGAATCCTGCCCCCGCTACACTGCCCCCGCTCCTACTGCCCCC
Source organism: uncultured Actinomycetota bacterium (assembly GCA_964608935.1). Lineage (GTDB taxonomy): Bacteria > Actinomycetota > Nitriliruptoria > Nitriliruptorales > Nitriliruptoraceae > CAZSQF01. The sequence goes on from CAZSQF010000017.1 coordinate 349, forward strand.
GCTCCTATGTCCGTTGTGACGCGGACGGGTTCAGTGACCTCGGCTGCGTGTCGTCGGGCGACCGAGAGGATCAGTGGAGCCGGATGATGCCGGCCCGCAGCGCGGTGGTGACGGCGGCGGTGCGGTCGGACACGCCGAGCTTGTCGTAGATGTGGAGGAGATGGGTCTTGACGGTGGCTTCGCTGATGTAGAGGGCGGACGCGACGTTGCGGTTGGACGCACCGTCGGCGATGTGTTCAAGGATCTCGATCTCGCGTTCGGTGAGCGATGCCGCCGGGGTGAACTGGTCGTCCGCGAGGGAGGCTGCGGCAGCGGGGGATAGTGCGGTACCGCCGGCGGACACGTGGCGCATCGCGGCAAAGAGTTCTTCGCGTGGGGTGTCCTTGAGGAGGTAGCCGGCGGCACCGGCGGTGATCGCTGCTCGGATGCCTGGCGCGTCGTCGTAGGTGGTCAGCACGAGGACGCGGACCGTGGGGTTGTTTTCGGTGATGGTTCTGGTGGCCGCGATGCCGTCGGTGTTGGGCATCTGCAGGTCCATCAGCACGACGTCCGGGTGTAGGCGTTGCACAGCGAGGGTGGCCTCGTTGCCGTCGGCTGCCTCGCCGACGACCTCGAGGTCGTCGGGTCCGCTGAGCATGCCGATGAGTCCGTCGCGCACGACTGGGTGGTCGTCTACGACGAGGATTCGGATCGGGCCGCTCACCGGGTCACGTCGCTCTTGATGGGGAGTTCGGCGCGGATGGTGGTGCCGGAGCCGGGTGCAGTGTGAATGGCGAGTGTCCCCCCGAGGCCTTCGATGCGTTGGCGCATGGAATTCAGACCGAACCCCGTCCCGTCCTCGCGAAGCTCGATCCTTCCGGGATCGAACCCGATCCCATCGTCGCAGATCTCCAAGGTCACCTGAGCTGACGAGTGCCCGATCGTCAGGTCGACGTTGCGGGCGGCGGCGTGTCGCTGGATGTTGGCAAGCGCTTCCTGGGTGACACGCAACAGCGTGTCGGCATGGGCGGCCGGGACTTCGCCGGATCGATCAGCCTCGTTGACGGCAATCGATACGGGGACGCTGACGGTCTCGGTCCATCGTTCGGCCACATGCCTGATCGCCTCGGCGAAGGATGCGTCCACGAGTTCGACCGGTCGGTTGCCCCGCACGAATGTTCGTGCTGCGGACAACCCGTCGCGGGCTGCATCTCTCGCGGTGGTCATGCGACGACGGACGTCGTCCGGGTCGTTCGCGAGGGCCTGGTCGGCGGCCTCGAGCTGGGTGACGATGATCGTCAGTGACTGGGCGAGCGTGTCGTGGACCTCACGTGCGAGCCGCTCGCGCTCGGTGAGCATCCCTGTGGTCCTGGACCGTCGGGCGAGTCGGAGGTTGTCGAGCACGACTCCGACGTGCGGTCCGATCGCCTGCCACCTCCGTCGCTCCTCTTCGGAGATCGTCCGGTCGGTGACGACGACGATGGCCTCTTGCCGTGTTGCCCGGAGGGGAACGACGAACGCGTCGGTGTCTCCCTCGCCGGGTTGCATCCCGACGGTGACGTCGTCGCCGTCGCGTCCCAGATGGGTACGCAGGGCAGCAGCGACAGCCTCGGGTGTTCGGGCGGCGGCGACGGCCTCGGTCGCTGCGTGGATGCGTGTCATCTCGTCGAGGGCCTTTCCACGTGTGCGTGATTCGACGTGCACACCCTCGATGAAGTAGCCGATGGCGGTCGCGATGGCGGCGCTGGCCAGCACGCTGATGACCGAACTGGTGCCGTCCTCTGCGACGCGCGGGATGGCCCCGACGGCGAGCACGCCGGTCACCGCGGCGACCCCGAGCCACCGCCATCGGCCGAGGAACAGGAACGCCTGTGGGTACAGGGCGTACACGACGAGGAAGTAGATGTCGTGTCGGAGTATCAGGATGGTCGCGAACCCGAGGGCGAGGGCGAAGTAGCCGGTGGCGTCTCGTTGCCGGAGCCGGTCCCAGTCCTCGACGCGCTGTATGAACGCCAGGTACAACGCGGTCCACGCTGCGGCGATCGCGACCGTCGCGGAGAGCGGTCCCAGTCCCACGCCTGCGTTGGTCGCGGTGCTGGCGGTGGGGATCAGCAGGCTGACCGCGAACAGGGCGTGCCAGACCCACACCCGCCGGACGGCAGCGTCGGCCGGCCTCGTTACCGCGGGTGCGTTGACCGGTTTGGGGTCGTTCACGTCACTCCCACCGGAACGTCCGGGCGGAGATCGCTACCGACACGATGGCGGTCAGGGCGAGGACGATCATCGCAGTCACGTGAACCCCCTTGCCCGTCCAGGGGTCCTGCATGGCCTGCACAGCGTAGGTCAGCGGCAGCGCGTCCCCGACGCGTTGCAGCGTGTCGCTCATCGCGAACCGCGGCCAGGTGGCACCCGAGAGGAAGATCATCGGGAAGTACAGCCCGGCAGCCAGCGCCTGTGCGGTGCGTGCGGTGGAGGCGAACCCGGCCAGCAGGAACCCGAGCGCATAGATCGCCACAGCCGACAGCAGCAGCGAGGCAGCGGTCACCCCGAGATCCTGCGGGGCGCGGAGATCGAACGCGACCATGCCCACCGCGACCAGCAACGCGACACCCACCAGCGTGACGAGAAGCGCGACGACGACGTGGGCCGCGAGCAGCACGGTGGGCGAAAGGGGTGTCGCGCGTTGCCGTCGCAGGACGCCCTGTTCGCGGTAGCCGGCCAAGGTGACCGGCAGCATCATCAGTCCCATGGTGGCGATGACCAGCGCGATGTAGCCGGGAACCAGGATGTCCAGCGCACCGGCGCCGCCGAGGGCCGGATCGGGGACGTTGCCGTGCGAGCTGTTCATCATCAGCAACAGCAGCGGCAGACCAAGAACGAAGATTCCCGCCGCCGGCTCGCGCAGCAGCAGCTTGAGCTCGGTGGTGGTCGTGGCGAAGAAGGCGCGACGCATCGGTGATCCTCCTAGATCGTTGGGCTGACCGCGCCGGTGAGGGCGAGGTAGGTGTCTTCGAACGTGCTACTCACTGCACCGCGGTCCGCCGACAGCTCCGTGAGCTCGGCCGGGGTGCCGACAGCGGTCACCCCGCCTGCCGCGATCACGGCCACCCGGTCGCACAGCCGCTCGACCTCATCCATGAAGTGCGTGACCAGCACCACCGTCACCCCCCGATCCTGCAGGCCCTGGACAAGCGCCCACGTGTCACGCCGGACGTGCGGGTCCAGACCGGTGGTCAGCTCGTCGAGCATTACGATCTCGGGGTTCCCGACGAGCGCCAGGGCGATGAACAGGCGTTGACGCTGGCCGCCCGACAGCGACGCGACCGCCGAGTTCGCCTTGTCGGTGAGTTGCCAGTCCGCCAGCAGCCCACCGACGTCGAGGGGCTGGGGGTAGTAGGCAGCGAACAGGTCGAGCGCTTCACGCACCCGGAGCCGCGCGGGCAGTGCGGACTGTTGCAGCTGCACGCCGACGACCTCACGGACGGCCTTCTGGTCGGCGACCGGGTCGAGACCCAGCACCCGGATCGAGCCGGCGTCGGGACGCCGGAGACTCGCGATGCACTCCACCGTCGTCGTCTTGCCCGCACCGTTCGGGCCGACGATCCCGAAGATCTCCCCCCGATCCACGTCGAGATCGACGGCCTCGACCGCAATCGTTCCCGCGTACACCTTCCGCAACCCGCGGACCTCGATGACCCTGTTCGTCGCCATGACGCTCCTCCACATCCGGGTACGACAAGCGTCTGCCCTCGCAACCCGCTCTGCGCCGACCATCCGGTGCTTCTTGCATCCACCGAACGGTGGATCCCGGGGGCGCACGTACGGATTGGTCGCCCATCGAACTCCGGGTCGGTCGCTGTGCGCGGGTCACCATGTAAGGGACTGCCCTACTCGACGCCCATCAGGGGACTTCGGAGCGTCCCATGAGGCGCTTCGAACCGGCGCGCAGCGCCCGTTCTCGTGGCGTTCGGTATGCCGCCTCCGAGCCTCGTTGGAGCACCAGTGGCCGGGGTCCCGGTCAGACGTCGCCGGTCGATCCGGGACGCCGCCCTCGGTGCCGTGTCCGCTCCAGTAACCAACGCACCCGTTGGTGCTACGCGGCGGCCACGCCACAAGCGATGATGCGCGCCCGCTACGGAAGCCGAAGCCGCCCATCAGGTCACGGGTGTTGCCCGGGGTCCCTCGAGCCGAATCGAGGCACGGCTCAACGGCGCAACGACGCCCCTGCGGTTTTGCCCGGTGCGCGCGACCGGCCCGCGGGCGCTACGACGCCGAGGGGCCCGAGCTCGCACCACCGGTTGCCGAACGGAACCTCGGCTTCCCGTGGCGAAGGTCTCGACAACGGCTGACTGACGTGCACGCCTCGACGTGGACTGGCCCATCGAGCGCTCGTCATCCGCTGCACTCCCGCAGGCAGGACCTGATCACCAGGCCGACACGATGATCGCCGCGATGAGCAGGCCGAGCGCGTGGTAGCCGCCGGTGATCCCGAACCACACCATCGGCTTCGCCTTCTTGGGGTCGAAGTAGCCGGTGGTGAACAGCACGGCGCCGGCGATCCCGATGCCGGCGACAAGCCCAAGCACGATGCCATCGGCCACGGTGGCCGCGCCGATCGCCTGTGCGAGCATCGCCATGGCGATCGTGGACACGATGCAGGTGATCAGTGGGCCGATGTACACCTCGGCACCTGGCTTGTCCTGCTCGGTCGGCTCCCAGCCCATCGCGGCCGTCCAGGCGTCACCGAAGACCCGCGGCATGAACCACAGGCCGCCCAGCAGGAAGTAGGCGAGCGCGGCGACGAGGACCGCGAGCCAGTTGAGATCTGCGAGCAGCGCGGACGTCGTCACTCCTCCACCTCTCGGTGACAGTGCATCCTCGCGTGGGGCGAGGCGAAGGACAAGCTTCCAAGAACGTGACGGTCGGCCGTATCCGGTCCCTGTCCCGGACGACCCGGCCAAGCCCGCGGTCCCAGTAGATGCTGAGGTGTTCATGCCGGAGAAGCCGGACCGGCCGCGTCAGCCGTCCGGAGCATCCACGGCCAGCTAACGTGCTGACGCGATCGCCGCACGGTGGGACCGAGATGCACGCTATGACCGTCAGCCGCCACGTCGACGCCCCATCGGAACGGGTCTGGGCCGTTCTCACCGATCTCGAGCACTCACCCGAGGTCATCCGCGCCATCGAATCGGTCGAGATCCACACCGGAACGGGCTTCGACGTTGGCACACGCTGGATGGAAACGCGCACCATGATGGGTCGGACCGCCAGCGAGACCATGGAAGTCACGGCACTCGATCCCGGACGGTCTTACGTCGTCGAAGCAGACAGCAGCGGCACCCACTACCGCAGCGAGTTCGTGATCGCTCCCGACGACGGTGGCACGACTGTGACCATGACATTCGACGGCCAACCGTCCACGCTGGCCGGAGGCTCATGGCGGCCACGTTGGGACGACTCTTCACGCGGTCGACCCGCAACGCTCTGGCTGGCGATCTCGACGACATCGCACATGCCAGCGAACACCGCACGTGACGCGCTGTTCGACCGAGCCGGCCCGCCACGAACTGGTGTCACCGCCTCGACCGGTGACCCCGGCACATCACCGTGACTTCGTGCTTTCCGTCGGAGGAGCTTGGCCGCGCATGGCCATGCAAGTTGGTCGACGTGGTCCAGCACCAGGTGCCGGCCAAGTTGCAACACATACCGTTCGTCCCGCTGGGCTCCGTACCGGTCGGCGAGGAACGACGGCAGCGCCGGGAGGGTGAAATCGGCGTCCCGCACGGCGTTCTGACGGGTGACCGCCACCGTCGTCTGCTTCCCTGGCCACTACCCAAGCAGGTCCGGCGCGGCTGACGCGGTGAGGGGCGAGCGGTGACACATCCGCGGATGTTCGATCCCGACGATCCGTTGCTGGCACGTGTGCGGGCCCTGGCCCTGGCACTGCCAGGGGCCGACGAGAAGCAATCGCACGGACGACCGGCCTTCTTCACGAAGAAGGTGTTCGCCTACTACGGCGCGGCGACCCGGAGCGACGGCGCGTCGGTCGAGCACGGGCAGTCGGTCGTGTTCCTGCCGCGCCCGGACGAGCGTCCCGCCCTGGAGGCCGACCCGCGCTTCTGGGTGCCCGCCTACCTCGGTCCCGCCGGGTGGCTCGCGCTGGATCTCGACGAGGGGACCGACCTCGAGGAGGTGGCCGAACTGCTCGAGGACTCGTTCCGCCTCACCGCGCCCGCGCGCCTCGTCGACGCGCTCGACCGCCGCCGGCCGTGAGCCGCCCATAGCCGGACAGCGCGGTACGGGGATGCGGCCTTGACTCTCACGCCACGTGAGGCTGCATCCTGCTGCAGCAGCCGCCGACGGAGGACACGATGCGTACGGTCAGCGAGGTCGCCGCGCTCGCAGGGGTGACCGTCAGGACACTGCACCACTACGACGAGGTTGGTCTCGTCGTGCCCTCGGGGCGGACCGAGGCCGGCTATCGGCTCTACCGCCCAAACGATCTCGAACGACTCCAGCTGGTGCTGTTCTACCGCGAGCTCGGATTCGCGCTGCACGACATCCAGCAGCTGCTGGACCGTCCCGCGTTCGACCGCGGCGAGGCGCTGCGAACCCAGCGCGACCTGCTGGTGTCACAGGCGCAACGGCTGAACCACATGATCACGGCAGTCGACCAGGCGATCGCTGCCCACGAGAGGGGCGAGACGATGACCGACGAGGCGATGTTCGAGGTATTCGGCGAGCAACAGCGCGAACTGCAGGCCGAGGCCGACCAGCGTTGGGGTGACACCGATGCGTACCGCGAGAGCCGCCGGCGCACCCGTCACTACTCCCGGCAGGACTGGGAGGAGCTCAAGGCGGAGTTGGAAGCCATCACGCTGCGCATCGCCGACGTGTACCGCTCAGGGGCCCCAGCAGACAGTGTGGCGGCGATGGACGCCGTCGAAGCCCACCGCCGGCAGATCACCGAGCGGTTCTATGACTGCTCGCACGAGATGCAGGTGCAGCTCGGCGAGAGCTACGTACAGGATCCACGGTTCACCGCGACCTACGAAGCCATCGAACCAGGGCTGACCGTCTTCGTTCGTGATGCCATCCGAGCGAACGCCGAACGGGCAACATCCTGACGCACTATCGCGCCACGAGCGGGGTTCGAGGAAGCCCAGGCGCCGCGCCATCGCCGTGACTTTGCGTGCCGGCTGCGCACGGCTCAGCCGTGCATAACTGAGGATGGGCCCTGGACGGTCCCACCCGGGTCGGATGAGAATTGTCGCTTCTCGTGCCCGAGCGGACACGCTCCGTTCCAATTTCACCCCACCGCATCCGAGAACGGCGGTTCCCGGAGGTTCGCGCCTCCGCGGATGACGTGGCAGCAAGCAGCCGGTCTCGCGTGGCGGTACCGGTAGGGGGCAGTACCAGCCCTCCTCGGCTGGGGGTGCGCCGCGGCGGGGGCACGCATCTCGTCATCTGCCTGTCGCCACCGGGCGAGAGGGTTGCTCGGTCGACCGGCGACGCCTTGACTACGGTGTCAGGGACGACGATAACGGTCGCAAACGGGGCGATCCGAACCACGTACTGGCCACGGTCATCGAGGAGGAATCGATGGGCACCTATGAGCACGTGATCGACACGCTGGAGCAGGAGCTCAGCAACGTCGAGGCGACCTTCCGCGGACTGTCGCAGGAGCAGTGGCGGCTTCCGACGGCGCTCGCACCGCCCGACCCGAACCGGCCGCCTTGGACGGTATTCGAGCTGGCCGGGCACTTCGACATCTCGATCGGGCTGACCCGCATGCTGGTCGCCGACCCGCAGCAGGGCCAGATCGGCCGTGACAAGGTCAGCTTCTTCATCTTCGATCGGTCCACGGCGGCACCCGTGGTGTACGACTACGCCTACACCATGGTCGAGGGCAAGACCCCGGCTGATATGCCCGACGTGCTGCACGAGACGTTTACGAAGACCGTCGCCGAGGCGCGTGCCAATCCGCCGGAGCTGGTCGGTCCCGGCTACTACGCCCTGATGCGGGTCGACGACTTCGTTGAGAGTCGTGTGGTCGAGGCGGTGGTGCACGGCCTCGACTTGACCGATGCGCTGGGACGCTCCCCGGCGGCCACGCCCGACGGCATCGCGATCACTGCCTCGATCCTCGACGAGTTGTTGGCTCGGCGCACGGTGGCCGGACGGCCCGCCGACCTGACTGACGACCTCCAGTGGGTCCGAGCAGCCGCCGGTCGGGGCGAGCACTCCGACCCGCGGCTCCCACTCATCGGCTGAGCCCACCAGGCAGCATGGCGGCGCCGCAGAAGCGCGCCGCCGGGAGCAGCGGCGTTCCATCCGCCATCCCTCGCCACGCAGATCGTTCGAGTCCCCCTGACTCGAACCCCCAGCGGTGGGCAGCCATCGGGCTGGGTACCGGTGCACTTACCCCCTGTAAGCGCTCGGAGGAACTCGCGGTATCCCCGGCTACCGTAGGGGGAGCATCGCCGTGATGATGTGCGGGGAGCTCCTCGCTCCTTGGCGCCCACAATCGCCGTCGTGGGTCAGTGAGGGCGTATCGCGAGCCGCTGCGCGATCTGTTCGACATCGAGTTGCCCTTCGGCGGCGGCCATGACCAGCTCGAAGGCCGCGTCGTCATCCAGCTCCACGGTGTAGCCGTTGAGGTCGAGGAAAACGACGGTCGCGAGCCAGGCGAGCCGCTTGTTGCCGTCCACGAGGGCATGGTTGCGAACCAGTGAGTGCAGCAGCGCGGCGGCCTTGAGATCCAAGGACGGGTACGCGTCCTCCCCGAGGGCAGTCGCCCGAGGACGTGCACACGCGGCTTCGAGGAGCCCGATGTCAACAACCGGACCTGCGCGCAGCATCCGCGTCAGTCGGAGCAGATCTTCGAGCTCGAGGTAGTCGAGCTCGCTCACACCGAGCCGAGCTGCTCGAGAACATCAGCCCAGCGGTCCGCCATCCGCTTCGCGCTGTCGTCGACACGAGCCCGATGGTCTGCACGCTCGTAACGCTCGAGGACGGCACGCCGGATGACCTCTTGGCGCGAGAGACCCTCGCTCTCCGCCAAGGCTGTGAGCGCGCGCTCGAGTTCGTCGTCAGTGCGAAGCGTCAGTGCCATGCTCCAACGATACCACAGTGATACCGACCGGTCGATGCGCGAGAACCTCGCAGTGATTGCGTGCGCCTGGGACCGGATGGCCTGGCCGCTCGATCCGCCCAGAGTTACCGGTGCTTGTCGACGACGGTGTCCCCCGCACGTGGAGCTGTACGCCCGCGAGCTGGAAGCCCGCGGACTCGCGGTCGCGACGGAGGTCCCCTTCATGCGACGTGACCCACTGCAGTTCGATCAGCCAAGAGCCATCCGGTGGGGCGGATGCCGTAACGTTGACTCGAGCTTCGATCGGGTGTCAACGACAATGGATTCGCCTTCAAGCCGTCGGCTGATGCGGTTGGCAGGTGCGTTGGTGGGCGCTGGGGCGGCAATGATCCTGGCCAAGGGGGTTCTGCTGACCCTCACCGGAGATGACCGCTCACTAGTGCCGTGGTTTGGTCTCTTGGCATCCGCCGGATTTGGTCTGGCTGCGATCGACCTGAAGCGCACGGCTGAGCGTTGGCGTTGGCTGACCTGGCTGGGCGGTACAGGAGCGGCCGTTGGATTCCTGGCAGCTGCTGTTGCGGTCCCCTACTTGGTCACTGGGACGATCCCGGAATCGCCGGGTGCGCCCGATCTTGTTGGGATCACCTATGGAGTGAACAGTGCCAGTGTTGCTGTCGCCCTGATATCCCTCGGGATCGTGATCCTAAGGAACCGGTCACTAAGTGGATCCTGGCGTTGGTTCCCAGTTGGTCTCATCGTTGTGCAGCTTCCGATCTTCATCGTCGCGGAGGCAGTTGGCGTGGGTATCGGTTCGGAGGACCTGACCGATGGGCTCGGGTTGGCTTTGACCGGGGCCGCATGGATGTTGCTCGGCTACGCGATGATCCAGAAGCAGGAGTTGCGCTCGACGCACGCACATGACGAGCCGGACCCCCCACAGGAACTCCCAATGTGAATGGATGGATCGGTGTCCTGCTTTCCGACCTATCTCTCTCGGGAGCTACGTCGCATTCGCTCTCCGTTAATGTGTTGACGAGAGATGTTGCCACGGATGGATGGTCCCAGAATTCTGATCACCCACCAAGTTCCACGACGACCGGGACACCCTCGCGTCGCAACCCAGCAGGCTTCTGCTCTGGTCCAAGTGCGGGCTAGACAAGGGATTGGGCTCTGACCAGGGTTTGACCCGCGGATTTGCGCGCGAGCGGACGACTCCGCGGAAGCACGCTGACCCACCAGCGTCACAATTTGGGGAATCGCGCGCGGGTGCCAGGAGGTGAACGGCACGGCGATGGCTGCGGAATGTTATGCGCGGATGCCCCCCCGGCGGAAGCACCTTGAGGCCGCACAGAGCGGGGGGCTCCGGTGCGGGTCACGCCGGCCCTTGAGGACGCGCCATCCGGGGGGCCACGGACGGCCAGCCGGGCGTGCAGCCGCTGGTGGGCGGCCTCCTTGCGCGGGCGCTTCAAGGCCACACCCTTTGCTGCGCTACCCGAGACTCCCCGATGCGCCTCTACGCTTCGCAACGTCACCCGGTGGCAGCGATGCTGCCGACCGGCTGAGATGCAAGGAGCTGCGTGGTTCCGCTGGTCGAGGTGTTCTCTCGTCCCGAGGTGATGGGGTTGGCGGGCCCGGAGGTCTATGGCCGCGGAATCGACTACTTCCAGGAGGGGCGTGCGGAGGCAAACGCCGGTGGGGAGAGCCGGCTCCGGGCGACGGTTCGTGGATCAGTGCCCTACGAGGTCGAGCTGTGGGCCGAGGGCGGTCCCCCGTGCTGGTCGTGCACCTGCCCGTACGCCGAGGATGGCTCGTTCTGCAAGCATGCCGTGGCAGTGGCCTTGCTGCTCGACCCCAGCGGCATCGCGGCGATGCCCGATGATCCACCCTCGACCGTCGTCGCATCGCGTGCGGCTGAAACCGGGCTGCTGGCCGTGCACGTCGAGGGTCTGGACCGCGACCGATTGGTCGAGCTCGTCCTGGAGGCCGCGGATCAGGACTGGCGGCTGCGCGAACGGCTGCTGGCGCAAGCAAGGGCGGCACGGGGCCAGCGCCCCGATGCGGCGGTGTGGCGTGGCCGGATCGATGCCGCGTTCACCCCGTACGGCGACTTCGTTTCGTATCAGGAGGCGGCCGCCTGGGCCGGTGAGGTGCACGAGCTGATCGACGGGCTGGGCGAGCTGTCCGACGCCGGTCATCCGGAGGCCGCCGCACTGCTGGCCGAGCATGCCCACCGCCGCGCAGACGAGGCGATTGGGTACGTGGACGACTCGGACGGCTGGCTGATGGGGATCTCGGACCGGCTGGCCGAGCTGCACCTGCAGGCGTGCGACGAGGGCGAACCAGATCGGGTCGAGCTCGCCGAGCGCCTGGTGTCCCTGGAGCTGGCCTCCGAGCTGGACGGCTTCCACCGGGCTGCGGCGACCTACGCCGAGGTGCTCGGCCCGGACGGTGTGGCCCAGTACCGGCGGCTGGTCGAACCTCGCTGGGAATCGCTGCGATCGCACACCGAGGGCTTCTCGTCGCAGCGAGTCCGCCTGCGTGAGGCGATGGTCGGGGTGGCCCTGGCCACGGGGGACCCCGACGATGTGATCGCGATCTACCGGCACGACCTCCAGACGCCGGATGTCTACCTGGAGATCGCCCGGTCGCTCGCGGCGGCGGGCCGTGAAGCGGAGGCCGAGACGTGGGCTCGCGAGGGTCTGGAGGCCTTCACGGAGCGGTCGTGGCAGACCCCACCGCTCCGGGAGTACCTCGCCGGCATGCTGCGGGAGCGTGGCGAGCGGTCAGCCGCGGCAGAGCTGTTCTGGGAGGCATTCGTCCGGGCACCGTCGCTGACCGCCTACCGGCGGCTGCTGGACGAGGCCGACGACGCCCCCGCCGTGAAGGCGCGGGCGCTCGAGGCGTTGACGGACCGGGTCGAGCGGCAGGCAGAAGACTCGGCACGGGGCGGCTCCGGACCGTCCGGCGTGCTGGTGGAGATCCTGGCTCACGAGGGTGACACTGAGCGCGCCTGGAAGGTTGCCACGGATCACGGGTGCGACCGCCAGATGTGGCTCACCCTGGCACGGAGCCGCGAGGACACCCATCCGCTGGATGCCATCGATGTCTACGAGCCGGAGGCGTTCAGGCTCATCGAAGCGAAGAAGAACGCCACGTACCGGCAGGCGGTGGATCTGCTCAGCCGCATCCGACGGCTCGCACGCCAGGCCGACGAACCGCAACGGTTCGAGGACACCCTGCAGCGGATCCGCGCCGAGCACGGACGCAAGCGCAACCTGATGAAGCTGCTCGACCAGAAAGGCTGGTAGCCGATGGCCGAGATCACCGTGGACGGATCGTGGCATCAGATCCGGGCCCTCGTCGACCGTGCCGAGCAGGCCACCCACGGGCGACGGTGGACCGACGCGGTCGAGCGGTGGCGGGCCGTGCTGGCGCATCCGTGTGCCCATCATCAGGTCGTCGCCTACGAGGTCCTCGACGAGATCCACCAGGCGTGGCGTCAGGCGGGACGCTACGACGACGCGATCGCGGCGAAGCGTGAGGCGATCGCGGCCGGCTACCGGTCGGTGCCCGACCCCGAGGCCGACATCGCCGAGTGCCTGCTGGCCGCTGGCCGCCGCGAGGAGGCCAACGCGCTGTTCGAGACGCTGCGTGAACGTGATCCCGACGACGTGTGGTTGTACAACGCTGCTGCGTACAGCTACGCCGACATCGACATGCGCGCCTCGCTCACGTGGGCGCTCGAGGGCATCGAGGTGGCGCTGGCCACCGGGGATCCCGACCAGGTCGTGATGCAGCTGCTCGAGTGCGCCGAGGCTGCGTGGGAGGCGCTCGACCAGCCCGCGGACGACGGACTCGTTGACCGGGTGGAGCGGTTCTGCGAGGAGTGGACCCCGGTTGCCTCCGAACGCCGCTGGGATGATCTACCGCCTGACGAGGACCGACCGTGCGCGCACTGCGGCTACCGGCCGGAGACCAGCCGTGCCGAGCTGGACGAGCGCGCCCGCCAGAACCGCCGCCGTCTGCTGGAGGCTGAGGATCCAGAGGCGCTGGCCCGGCTCGACGCCGCCTTCGGCGGTCCGGAACCAGGCGCCAAGCTTCCCGGCCCGGTCGAGCTCGCCATCGGCTGGTTCCCTGCCGACCAGTGGACCGAAGCGACCAGGCGCTGGCCGAACCTGCTCGACGACCTGCCCGCCGACCACCTCGCCTACAGCCACGAGACCGAAGCACGGATCAAGCGCATCGCCCGGCATGCCCCTGGGAGCCGGCTGCACGTCTCGGCGATGACGGTCGATGGGCTCCAGGCTCACGCCGAGGAGTCCGGGCACGAACCCGGCAGCGGTGAGGCCCGCTCGTCCTACGCTGCGACGCTCCTCCAAGCCGGCAGCGCCGTTGTCTGGCCGCCCGGCCGCAACGAGCCCTGCTGGTGCAGCTCAGGTCGCAAGTACAAGAAGTGCTGCGGTCCCGTCCCCGCTGCGACGGCCGCGGTCGGATGAACCAGCCGATGGGAACCGGCAGACGGCATCCGAGGCGGGAGACCCCGGCGACCTTTTGCGGCTGCACGTGCAGCTCGACGGAGCGTTCCCGCCGGTGTGGCGACGCATCGAGGCGGCATCCGACCTGGGGTTGGACGACCTGCACGACGTGCTGCAGGCCGGGTTCGGGTGGGAGGACTACCACCTCTACCGGTTCACCACCGGACCTGAGCGTGACCCGGGTGATGCGTTCGCGTGCAGCGCGGACCTGCGCGAGTCGTGGGTCGACGACCCCACGCTGCCGACGACGTGGGACGTGCGGGTCGACGAGCTGCTCGCCGAGGCAGGGGAGCGGCTGCACTACCAGTACGACTACGGCGACAACTGGTGGTTGGTCATCGAGGTGGAGGGGATCGTCGACGGTCGCGTCCCGTCAGGCCGGGCGGCACTGTTGGAGGGAGCCGGTGCCGGGCCGCCGGAGGACTGCGGAGGCACCCACGGCTACTGGATGATCGTGGCTGCCGCTGACTCCACCCACCCGGATCACCGTCAGGCCCTGGCCGGCCTGGAGGACTGGTGGGGCTACGAGCCGACGCCCGACAGGCTCGGCCTGGTGCCCTTCGACCCGGCGGCGATCAGCGCCCGGCTGCAGGCTCTCGACCTTCCCAGCCGTCCGCCGGTGCCGCGCCACGTCGGCGCGAAGCTGACCGAGCTCATGCTGCGGGCCCGCCGGTCGGACACCGAACGGCAGCTGCGGACGCTGGCGTCGGCGGCGGATGCGGAGGTGGACCTCGAGGAGGAGGCCGCGGCCCGGATGCTGCATCCGCTCACGGTGCTGCTCGATGCGGTCGGCGACGGGGTGAAGCTGACCGCCGCCAGCTACCTCCCACCGGCGGTCGTGCGCACCATCTTCGACGAGCTCGCCCTGGGTGACGAGTGGATCGGGAAGGGCAACCGCGAAGACCTCACCGCCCCGGTGCTCACGCTCCGGGAAGCCACCCAATGGATCGGACTGCTGCGGAAGTACAAGGGCAAGCTGGTCCCCACAGCTCGGGGGCGCACGCTCGCCGACGATCCGGTCGGGCTGTGGTGGCACCTGGCCGACCGCCTCCCTCTCGGTGGGCGGAACCCGTCCGATGTGGAGTGGCAGGCCGGTGTGCTGCTCCTCGCCCTGATGGCCTCGGGCGAGACCGACGACGCCGAGGTGAGGGTCGCGCGGCTGCTCACCGGGATGGGATGGGCGCTCGAGGGTGGCGCCCCGGTCGATCGTCGCGCCGCCGTCGGCCTGATCGCACAGGACGTCCACCTGCTGCACCGGCTCGGCGCGTTCGACCGCGGCCGTGGTAGCGGCTGGCCCGGCACCGTCACCACCGGGGGAGTCGCACTGGCCCGTGCCGCACTCGCCGACCAGCACCCGTGAAGGCCTCGTGCCTGACAGCGCGCGGCGGAGGGGTCTGCGCATCAGCATGTCGTGGCTACGCGCTTCAACCGCTATGGGCTTGCGATGGCTGTGGTGAGGTCGGCTGCCAGGATCGAGACCGACTGAGCCACGATGTCGGGGTCACCGACGAAGGCTTCAGCGCGGCCTGCCATCTGGCTGCCGAGGGCATCCGGCCCGGGTGCGAACATCTCCGCGAGGTAGTCCATGGCGCGCTGGGTCACCGTTTCGCTCAGTTCCTCGTCCAGCAGTCGGCTCAGCGACGCGGCGAGCTCACCCGTGGGGACGGCGACGAGGAGTCGATAGACGTCGTGCGCATCCTTGTCGAGGAGCCGGCTCGGTTGCTCGCGGCGTTCTCCGAGCTTGTGAAGCTTCGCGACCAACAGCGCAGCAGGTCCTGCGACGTAGGTAGTGACCTCGCGATCGTCGCTCGGGTCCAGCGCTCGGATCGGCATGCGGGCCCGATCGATGACGGCGGCTTCGAGCCCAACTGCGCGCCGGGTGGTGTGGTTGGCGTGCGGCGGGATCCGCCCGGAGCGCCGGCTGCCAGGACCCGCGAGTGCCTCGGGCACCATCAGGTCAACGGGGACGCCGGACGGCGAGAGCCAGGCGCCGGGTTGCGGGCTCTCGAGGTTCCGGTGGAAGCCGGCGCTCGACATCACCTCCTCGAGGAGCGGATGGATGGCCAGGGCACGCGGGCCGACGACGAGATCGCTGTCCTTCGTCGTCTCCGCCAACGCCACGTCAGCAGCGCCGGTGTGGAGATAGATGGCCTGCGCCCCGATGAGCGTGATCTCGTCGGCATGATCGCCAAGCGCGACGAGGGCGTCGAGCAGGGCGGAGCAGGGCGGCCACCAGGACCTCATCGGCGCCAGGCATCTTCGTGGCCTTCCATCCAGTCGAGCAGGGCCTCGGCTTCAGCGGGGTTGCGTCCCGGTCCGGTCACGAGGTCGACCGCGACCTGGCTGACGGCTGCCACACGCAGGCCGTCGACGTCTCGTGCGCGCTCGAACGCGAAGTCGTCCTTGTTCGTCGCGAGCACCACGTTCGCGCCACGCTCGGTCGGGCGGAGATCGAGCAGCTCCGCGGCTTCATCAAGATCGGCGACGTACGCAGTCAGGAGTCGGGGCTGAGCGAATGGGGCATCGAACTGGGCGGCCACAGAGCCAGTGACGACGTAGGTCAACTTCTCGGCGCGGCGAAGGGACTCGATGGTCTGGTCGACGCCGCGAGGGGCGACACAGCTTCGGACGACATCGGCTCGGTCGAAGCCATAGTCCTGTGCCCAACGCTCGATCATCCGTCGCCACTGGACGGCGGTGATGGGGCCTGGCTTCTGCCAGTCGATCAGCGCCTCCTCCTCAAGGAAGTCCACGACCCTGTAGGTGGCTCCCGTGGACGCGCCACTTCGCTCGACGAGCTCGGGGACCGACATCGGTGGCGCGTAGTCGGCCAGGGCGCGCACCACCCGGGCGGCGGGTGCGCCGCGCAGTCCTCCACGCGGGCGACCCGGGCCTCGCCAGGGGTCGCGTTGCGCGCCCGTCGTTTCGACGAAGATCGGGGGACGCTCACCCTGGAGTCGGATGTTGCCGGTAGCGTCCAGGTACGAGGCACCCGACGCCGCCACCCGTTCGCGAGTGGTGGGGGCGAGATAGCGGGCAATGAGCGTGGGGGTCGCTCCCGTCAGGCCCAACGCGTCGATGGCCTCGCGCAGCCGATCGAGTTCCGTATCCACATCGCGTGTGGTGATGGTCCTCTTCGCCTCGATCACCAACACGGCGGTGGTGCCATCCGGGGCGCGGACCTCGACCACCGCGTCGGGACGACTGCCAGGGCTGCTCGCTTGCGGGTCAAAGGCGGCCTCGCGGATTGTCCACGTCGGCGGGAGCCGGTCCACCAGCGATCGGAGAGACTGCCGGAGAACATCTACTTCCCGTTCCGGTCGACCTTCGGGAAACACGGTGATTCCGTTATCCGCAGAAACAAGTTGTTTCGCAGAATACCCCTATTCCGCTGGAAACGGAAACATGGATTTTCGCGAATTCTCCCGCCGGGTCCGGCCGCTCGGCATGGACGGCATCAGGTGCCCGCAAGGCGGGACGATCGCGGTCGCCCAGGCCCCTCGGTGGCCGTGTCGAGCGGCGGTCTGTGGGTGCCGTATGGGTGCCATAATTTCTGAGAGCGCCAGAAACGGGCTGAGACGGCCGAGACCGAGATTCTGCATAATGCCTGGTCAGACTGGCTGGAACCGGCCGAAATCGTTTGACCGTGCCCATAACCCGGAGGTCGCAGGTTCAAATCCTGCCCCCGCTACGAATGCCTCCGCTTCGCATTCCTCCGAATGCAGACGAGTCGCCGGGGCGGAGCTACGCACGGTCATCGCCACCACGATCGGTCCGCGACACGTCGGGCTGTGACTGCCAGGGGGTGGTCGATGAGCGAAGGAGGAGGCACCCCCTCACTCGGGATCGGCGCCTTCCCAGGCGGCTCGGAGCAGGGCCTCGAGTACCTCGAGGGTCACGGAGGTGGGATTCGAGGCCGGTACCTGTGGCAGGATCGCTCGTGCGGCGCCGGGGATGTCGTGTGCCTCGAAGCCGAGGTCCTCGAGCGCCCTGGGGGCGCCCAGCTCCGACCGCAGGCGCTCGAGGCCCTCGAGGGCGGTCGGTGCGCCGAACGCCGCGGCGATGCGTTCTGCGGCCTCCGGCGCGTTCGCCTGGTTGAGCGCGAGGACGTGTGGCAGCACGATGGCATGGGTCTGGGCGTGTGGAAGGTCGTGTCGGCCCCCGAGCACATGGCAGATCTTGTGGTGGAGGGCGGAGCCAGCCGATGCGAAGGACAGGGCCGCCAGGTACGCGCCGTACAGGGTCTGCTCGCGACCGGGGAGGCTGGACGGATCGTCGGCCACCCGGGGCAGGCCGGCGCGGAGCGCACGGATTCCCTCGATGGCCAGGGCCTGGTTGATGGGGTTCGATCGCGGCGCCCACATCGCGTCGACGCCGTGAGCGAGCGCATTGAGCCCGGAGGCGACGCTCAGTTCGACTGGCAGCGAGGTCGTCAGGGCGGCGTCGTACACGACGGCGCGCGGCAGGACCCGGTCGTCGGTGCCCGTGGTCTTGGTGCCGCTGTCAGTCATGCCCCAGACGTTCGTGGCC
Organism: uncultured Actinomycetota bacterium; assembly: GCA_964608935.1. GTDB lineage: Bacteria > Actinomycetota > Nitriliruptoria > Nitriliruptorales > Nitriliruptoraceae > CAZSQF01. Next base: position 18,487 of record CAZSQF010000017.1, read on the forward strand.
TCGGAGCCCGCGTAGGTGGTCGGGACGGCCACGATCGGCAGCCCAAGGGCCAGGGCCACGGCCTTCGCCAGGCCGGTGGTGGAACCACCCCCGACCGGGACAAGCGCGTCGACCTCGTGATCGATGGCGGCCTTGCGCGCCCGCTCCGCGACCTCCACGGGGACGTGCATCACGACGTCGTGGTGCCGCAACGCCACCGGGAGCCCGCCCGTGACTTCCTCGGAGAGCTCGGGCCGGTGCTCCCCGGCGATCACCATCACGCGTTCGGCACCGAGCAGGTCGACCTCGCGGCCGACCTTCGTCCTCGCCTCGCCGGCCGCGAACACCACGCGCTGGGGCAGCATCTCGTGCTCGAAGCGCAGCGTGAGGCCGGTGTGACGCTCCGGCGGTGGTGTCACAGCACCTTGGTCCCGTACATCTCGCCGAGCGGGTCCGAGATCAGCTCAAGTCGGACACCGTCGGGGTCCTGGAAGTACACCGAGACGTCGGAGGCGAAGTGGAGGTTTACCTCGGCATCCTGCAGCTTCGCGACGAGGTGGACCCACCGCTGCTTCGTGACCGAGATGCAGATGTGGTGGTGCCCACCGAGTACCTCCTCGTACGGGCCGAGATCCAGTTCGGGGAAGTCGAAGAACGCCAGCAGGTTGCCGTTGCCGACGTCGAAGAAGAAGTGGTTCGAGCCGGCGTAGTCGCGGTTCTCGAAGATCTCGGTGAGCGGGAACTCCAGCAGCTCCTGGTAGAACCGGATCGTTCGCTCCACGTCGGAGGAGAGAAACGCCTGGTGGTGGATGCCGCGAGCCCCCTCGGCCCTGGCGCCCTCCTTCAGGTACTTCCCTTGGATCTCTTGCCGCCACCTGGTGATTTCCATCGCCTTCTCGGGATCGACACCGTGCTTGACCGTCATCGTCGTGCCCTTCCTTCGGCGAGGTCGTTCAGATCACCGCGATGCTGCTCAGGAACCGGTGGGCGGCGTCCTGGTCGCCCCGGATCGTGCCGGTGTTGAAGCGCCCGTACCACATCAGGATCATGGTTGCGGGGTCGCATTCGATCGTGGCGGCGACGTCGGCGTCGATGCCCGGGCTCGCCGACGCCGGATTCTCCGGGCCGCCGGTCGAGACCGTGTGGCCACCGGCGTTCGGGCCAGACGTGATCTGCAGCCCGATCCTGAGGTCCTCATCGGTGTGGACCATGCTCGGCACCAGCCCGATCGCGAGCAGGGAGAGCAGGTCAGCGGTGGCACCGTCCATCGCGTGCCTCCCGCCCGCGCCCTCGCGCATGTCCCAGCCGTGCACCCCGTAGTCCACGAGCTGGAAGATCGCGAACATGAAGACCGGCATCGGACCGAAATGCCCATGCGTCACCATCAGCGAGCCCCACTCCTCGTCGGAGAGGGAGTCGAAGATGCCCTCCATCCTGTTGAAGTCCTCGTCGAGGCGCGCGAGGAGCTCCTCCGGGCTCGCGCTGCGGAGGGCTCGGGCGTCCTGTTTCATGTCATCGGAGAAGTTCATGACGTCGCGCATCGGAACCTCGCCGTTGCCGCGGGCCGCGTCGACGCTGACGAAGTACCCCTCGGTGACCGCGGCGATGTGGGCGATGATGTCGCGATACTCCCACTCCCCGGCGGCGCTCGGGTTGTCCCACGCACCGGGTGCCGAGGCCATCGCAACCATCGCCTCGTACTCGCGGCGAATCGCCTGCTTGAGGTTCCCCCGGCTCGCGGGGTCCATGAAGCTCCACTCGCTCATTGGCGTCTCCCTGAGGTGGTCACCCTTCGCCGCTCTCCCAGCGCGTTGGGCGAAAGTAGTTGACATATCTACTATTTCAGAGCGTGGAGGAGCCGTCAATCACGTTGCCGGTAGATTCGGGGACATGCTGCGCCCGGTCGCTGTGCCGGGCGGATCGGAAAAGGAGGAGCGGGACCGGGCCCACGCGGGCCCGCGCCGCGATGACCGATGGACGACGACGAGGTCCGCTGGCTCGACCCCACCGAGTCACAGGCGTGGCGGGGCTTCCTCGACCTGCACGCCCACCTCCGTGCCACCCTCAACCGGGACCTGCAGGAGTCCTCGGGGCTCTCGATGGTGGACTACGACGTGCTGGTGCAACTCACCGACGTCGAGGACGGCAGGCGGCGGGCGTTCGAGCTCTGCGACCGGCTCGGGTGGGAGAAGAGCCGCCTTTCGAAGCAGGTGAACCGCATGGAGCGACGGGGGCTGGTGGTCAGGGAGGAGTGCGAGGAGGATCGCCGCGGGGCGCACATCGCGATCACCGCTCAGGGACGCCGGGCGATCGAGGAGGCAGCTCCACGGCACGTCGAAGTGGTACGACGGCTCTTCCTCGATCCCCTCACACGTCCACAGATCGAATCGCTGGCCGCCGCCGTGGCCGCCATTCTGGCGGAGGGCGAGCACCCCAGCTGAGCCGTGCGGCGAGCTGACCGCACCGGCCGGCACCGGCCACCTCCGCGAAGCGGTCGAGGTGCTGACCGGGGGTAACGCCCCGCTGGAGCTCGCACGGGCGCGACTCGCCCTGGGGCGGTCGCCGGACGTCGCCGACCCCGACGCGCTGCCGCGGCTCGAGCAGGCGATGGACGGCGCCCTCCTCGGTGTCGCACTGACCTGCTCCACCAGCTGCGACCGCGACGACGAGGAGCGGATCCTCGGTGGCCAGCCGGCGGATCCCGGTGATCGTGCCGCCCTCGCCGATCAGGCCGTCACCGATCCCGGTCTCCGATGGCCGCCCGTGACGCCGACGCGCGCACACCTTCCTGATGCTGGCAGGCCAGGCCTACACCGCGTTCAGCGTCTTCACACCGCGATGATGCGTAGGCCTGCGACCGCGACGTGGTCGCGATCCTGGGTCACCAGCGGGACGTCGTGCGCGAGCGCCGTTGCGGCGATCAACGAGTCGTTCACCGGCATACGTAGGCCCGCGTCTCGCAGGTTGACCCGCAGCCGCGCCCAGGCATCGGCGACCTCGCCGTCGATCGGTAGGGGTTCGAGCGAGAGCACGGCGGCGAGGGTGGAGAGCCGCCGGTCGCGCGTCTCGACATCGTCAGCCACCAGGACGCCGGCGCGAAGCTCGCCGACGGTGATCACGGACACGGCCAGCTCGTCCGGTAGCGCCGTCACATCGAGGGGGCGGTCAGCTTCGCGCGCGATGAACACGCTGGTGTCGGCGACACCGCGGGTCACCATGGCAGCTCGTCGGTCGTGTCGGGCGCCAAGGCGTCGAGGTCCTCACGCAGTCGGGTATCAGCGGCCCGGGACGCGAGGCGCGTGACGAACTCCTCACGCGTGACCCATCGCCGGCGGCCCCGGAGCGGTGTCAAGACGGCCGCCGGTCGGCCGTGCACCGTGATGGTGATCTCCTCGCCCGCCTGAACGCGCGCGAGCAACTCTCGGGTGGAGTTCCGCAGTTCGCGTGACGCAACCGTCGCATCCATGTGACAAACGTAGCACATTGTCTCGGGGTGCCGAGGAGGTGGATGCCCTCCCGTCGGACGGAAGCCCCTCGGTGACGTGCACGAGGCGGCTGAGCAAACCTGGTTGGACCCGCGAGGAACTGGCCGCTTGGCGCCGAGTTGAACGCTGCGTCCCTGCGGCGGCTGCTCAGCTCGTCGTTGGCCGATCCGGCGATCGACACGATGAGGTCGATCAGCGAGGCGCTGG
>CAZSQF010000018.1:0-21400 GCA_964608935.1 uncultured Actinomycetota bacterium
GCCGCCGGACGTCCCGCGGGGGGCGGCCGCTAGGCTCGCGCCGGCTGGCACCCGACCGTCGAGCCGCTCTTGGAACCGCGTCTGCCCCGCCCGACCGGTGGCTTCGCCACCCGGGCCGTCCATGGGGCGACGATCGTCCCGACCGTCGACCAGCATCCGGTCGCTCCGGCCATCTGGCCGGCGTCGACCTATGGCACCGACCACTCGGCCGAGGTCGGCGCCCTGCTCGCCGACGCCATGCCGGGCTACGTGTACGGCCGCTACGACAACCCCACCGCCACGACCCTCCACGGCGTGATCGCAGCGCTGCACGAAACGCCGTCGGCGTGGTCGCTGGCGTCGGGCACGGCGGCGATCCACGCCACCCTCGCCGTGCTGCGGGGCGATGGCGGCGTGCTGGCATCGTCCCGGCTGTACGGCGGGACGTGGGCGCTGTTGCGCCGACTGGAACGCGACGCCGGCTGGCGGGTCGACCACGCCCCGTTGTCGACCGCGGACGATCTCGACGCCGCCCTGGGCGACGACCACCGGGTCGTCCATGTCGAGACGGTTGCCAACCCCTCGACCGCCGTCGTCGACGTGCCCGGCCTCGCCGACGTGTGTCGGCGGCGCGACGTGGCGCTCGTCGTGGACAACACCTTCGCGTCGCCGTACCTGGCGCGGCCCTGCACATGGGGGGCGACGGCAGTGGTCGAATCGGCCACGAAGTACCTGGGCGGGCACGGCGACGTGGTCGCCGGGGTGGTGGCCGGCGCCGAGCCGCTGATCGAGGCGGTCCGCGAGGCGACCTATGAGCTCGGGGCGTCCCTCGGCGCCTTCGAGGCGTGGCTCGTGCTGCGCGGCACCCAGACCCTGCCGTTGCGCATGGGGCAGGCCAGCGCTAATGCCCTGGAGGTCGCGCGCCACCTCGTGGACGACCGGCGGGCCACCGCCGTGCGCTACCCGGGGCTTGCCGACCACCCGCAGCACGACCTCGCGACCCGGCTGTTCGAGGGCCGGGGGTACGGCGGCCTGCTGTCGTTCGACCTGCCCGACCGCGCGGCGGCCGAGGCGTTCGCCGACGCCTGCGAGCTGTTCCTCCGCGCGGCGTCCCTCGGTGGCACCCACTCGCTGGTCCTGCACCCGGCGTCGACCAGCCATCGCCAGCTCGACGACGCGGCGCTCGCCGACGCCGGCCTGGGACCCGGGACGATCCGGCTGTCCGTCGGCATCGAAGACGCCGCCGACCTCCTGGCGGACATCGACCGCGGCCTCGACGCGGCGGGACCCGGCCCGGGGGGAGGCTCGCGGTGAAGCGGGTGCTGCTGCTCTACGGGGGGCGGTCGGACGAGCACGAGGTGTCGTGCCTGTCGGCCCGATCGGTGATCGACGCGGTCGCGCCGGACCGCTACGAGCTCGTCCCGGTCGGCATCACCCGTGAAGGCCGCTGGACCCTCACCGACGGGGCGATCGGGCCCGCTTCGGGCGCGGCGCTGCCGCACGTCGACGACGACGGGCCCACCGTGACCCTCGTCGGGACGCGTGACGGGCCCCGGCTGCTGCGGCTGGACGACGACGGCTCGGCGCAGCTGCTCGGTCCGGTCGACGTGGTCTTCCCGGTCCTGCACGGCCCCTACGGTGAGGACGGCACCGTGCAGGGCCTGTGTGCGGCAGCTCGCGCCCCGTTCGTGGGTGCGGACGTGACCGCGTCCGCGATCGGCATCGACAAGCCCGCGATGAAGGCGGTGTTCGCCGCACACGGGTTGCCGCAGGCGCCCTACGTCTGCGTGGGCCGCACGCGCTGGGAGGCCGAGCCCGAGGCGGTCCGGTTCGAGCTCGAACGCGAGCTCGCGCTGCCGTGGTTCTCGAAGCCGGCCCGTCAGGGCTCGTCCATCGGCATCTGCAAGGTCGCCACCGGCGACGCGCTCGCCGACGCGCTCGCCGAGGCGTTCCGCCACGACGCCGTGGCCGTGGTCGAACAGGGCGTGGAGGGCGCGCGCGAGCTCGAGGTCGGTGTGCTCGGCAACGACCGCATCGAGGTCACCGCGCCGGGGGAGATCCTGCCGTCCCACGAGTTCTACGACTTCGAGGCCAAGTACCTCGACGAGTCCGAGCTGGTCGTGCCGGCCGACACTCCCCGAGCGGTGGCCGACGAGATCGACCGGCTCGCTCGCGCCGCCTACCGCGCCCTCGGCTGCCGCGGGATGGCGCGGGTCGATTTCTTCGTGACGCCGGACGAGCAGGTGCTCCTCAACGAGATCAACACCATCCCGGGGTTCACACCGAACTCGATGTTCCCGCGCCTGTGGGCGGCCGAGGGGATGTCGTATCCGGCCCTGGTCGACCGTCTGCTCGAGCTCGCGTTCGAAGCGGGGGCGTGACCGCCGGTTCGCCGGTGGGCACGACCTGCAACCTGTTGCCATGGAGGAAACGGTGGCGCGAGCAGCGCGCGACCTGTCCGAATGGTGTCAGCACAGACTTGCATCCCCCCACCCGGGTCCACATAGGGTGTTTCGCACACGACCGGGCCGGTCCCCGAGACCGGGCCCGCGAGCGCAAAGAACGAGCGCGAGGAAGCGCGAAACAAGAAGGGGAGGTGGTCCGAAGGCCGCCGAGGCCAGTCGGAGTTGCCTCACCCGGTTCGCCCGCCCCTCAGGGGCCAAGCGCGACGGGCACCACGGCCGCCTATGCGCCGCCACACGCAGCGTGAGCTCGAGCTGCGGGCTCCCACGCCGGACGACGCCGCTGCCATCTGGCAGCTCGTCCGCGACGACGGTGGGCTCGACCTCAACTCGCCCTATGCCTATCTGCTCGTGTGCACGGACTACGCCGAGACCTCGGTCGTCGCCACCGACCGCAAGGGCATCGTCGGCTTCGTCGCCGCCTACCGCCCGCCGGCCCGGCCGGAGGCCGCGTTCGTGTGGCAGGTCGGGGTGGCCCGGCGCGCGCGCCGGCGCGGGCTCGGTCGACGTCTCCTGCATGCCGTGCTCGACCGCCCCGGGAACCGCGATGCGGAGTACGTGACCGCCACCGTGACGCCCGACAACCGTGCCTCGATGGCGCTGTTCAAGCGGCTCGCCCGTGACCTGCGCGTGCCGTGCCGCCGCGAGGAGCGCTTCTCCGCCGACCTCTTCCCGGCTGGCGGCCACGACCCCGAGGTCGAGCTGGTCATCGGGCCGCTGGCGCCACCCGACCCTGAACCGCAACCAAGCACCCGAGACGAGGAACCGATCACCGTGTCCAACCCGTCGAACGATCCTGTCACCCGACTCGAATCCGACGTCCGCTCCTACTGCCGCATGTGGCCGGCGACGTTCGAGACCGCGCGCGGCAGCAAGCTGTGGGACACCGAGGGGCGGGAGTACCTCGACCTGTTCTCCGGCGCGGGGGCGCTCAACTACGGGCACAACGACCCGGACATGCGCCAGGCGTTGATGGACTACCTCGCCGGCGACGGGATCGTCCACAGCCTCGACACCGTCACGGTCGCGAGGCAGCGGTTCCTCGAGCGCTTCGAGGAGGTCGTGCTCGCGCCCCGCGAGCTCGACTGGAAGGTGCAGTTCCCGGGCCCGACGGGCACCAACGCGGTCGAGGCCGCGATGAAGCTCGCCCGCAAGGTGACCGGTCGCGAGCCCATCGTCGGCTTCACCAACGCGTTCCACGGCATGACGCTGGGGTCGCTCGCGGTCTCCGGCAACTCGATGAAGCGTGATGGTGCCGGCGTCGGGCTCAACGCCGGCACGAACGTCCCCTACGACGGCTACTTCGGCGACGGCGTCGACACGATCAGCTACCTCGACGCGCTCCTCGCCGACGACGGCAGCGGGTTCGAGAAGCCGGCCGCCGTCATCGTCGAGACGGTCCAGGCCGAGGGCGGGCTCGCCACCGCCTCCGCCGACTGGCTGCGCCGCCTGCGGGCGCTGTGCACCGCCCACGACGTGCTCCTGATCGTCGACGACATCCAGGCGGGGTGCGGGCGCACGGGACCGTTCTTCAGCTTCGAGATCGCCGACATCGAGCCCGACATCGTCACGCTGTCCAAGTCGCTGTCGGGGTTCGGCCTGCCGTTCGCCGTGACCCTCCTGCGCCGCGACCTCGACGTGTGGGATCCCGGCGAGCACAACGGCACCTTTCGCGGGTTCAACCCCGCGATGGTCACGGCGACCGTCGCGCTCGACCGGTGGGAGGACGGCGGACTCGGTGCCACCACCGAGCTGAAGGCCGGCGTCGTCGCCCGTGCACTCGACGAGCTCGTTGCCGAGCACCCGGAACAGATCCACGAGCGCCGCGGACGGGGCCTGTTGCAGGGCATCGCCTGTGCCGACGGCGTGGCCGAGAAGGCCGCCAAGCGGGCCTTCGAGCTCGGGGTCACCGTCGAGACCTCCGGCCCGAACGACGAGGTCCTGAAGCTCCTCCCGGCGCTCACGATCCCCAACGACGAGCTGGCGATCGGTCTCGACCGCATCGCCACCGCCGTGACCGATATCGTCACCGGCGCGAAGACCACGCCGAGCGCCGTCGCCTGACCGGCGTCCCGCACGCCCACACCCGGAGTGTCGAACCGTGATCGTCCGGCAGCTCGACCACATCGAGGGCACGGCCCGTGACGTCCGGGCGCCGACGTTCGCCAGCCGTCGTCTGCTGCTGGCCGACGACGGGATCGGCTACTCGTTGCACGACACCGTGCTGACCGCGGGCTCCACGACCTCGATGTGGTACCGCCACCACGTCGAGTCCGTGTACTGCATCGAGGGCTCAGGGGTGCTGACCGACCTCGAGACCGGCGCGGTCCACCGGATCGAGCCGGGGACGCTGTACGTCCTCGACCGCCACGAGCGGCACGAGCTCCACGCCGAGACCGACCTGCGCGTCCTGTGCGTGTTCACGCCGGCGCTGACGGGGGGCGAGGTCCACGATGACGAGGGCGTGTACCCGTTGCTGACGGCGGCCGGCGAGCGACCCGAGGGGGCGGCCTGACGTGCGCGAGCGCCGGCCTTCGCCGGGGCCCGCGCCGAACCCGAGTAGGGTCCCGGCCCGAGGCCTAGAGGTTGACGACCGGGCAGGTGAGGGTGCGCGTGATCCCGTCGATCGACTGGATGCGTGACACGACCATCCGGCCGAGCTCGTCGACGTTCTTGGCCTCGGCCCGCACGATGACGTCGTAGGGACCGGTCACGTCGTCCGCGGAGATGACGCCTGGCAGCTCGGCCGCGGCCGCGGCCACCTCGGCGGCCGTGCCGAGCTCGGTCTGGACGAGGATGTAGGCCGAGATCAACGGCATGTCCTCCGTGATTGTCGCGGGGAGCGTAGCCCGGAGCGGGGCCGCGGGGCGCGCGGAGTCGGCGTCCTCCGGCAGGAAGGTGGACAGGGTGGTCGCCGAGTTCGCGCTGCTGGCGGCGATCCGGGACCGGCTCGACGGAGACGGCGAGGGTCTGCCGCTCGGCGTCGACGACGACGCCGCCGTGCTCGAGACCGCGGGTCACGTCGTGCTCGCGGTCGACGCGCTCGTCGACGGCGTGCACGTGGATCGCCGCATCTCGTCGCTGGCCGACCTCGGCTGGAAGGCGATCGCGGTCAACGTCAGCGACCTGGCGGCGGTGGGGGCCGTGCCGGTGGCCGCGCTCGTGACCCTCTTGCGGCCACCCTGGTTCGACGTGGACGAGGCGGCGCAGCTCTACGACGGGATGCGCGAGGCGGGACGCCGGTGGGGCTGCCGGCTCATCGGCGGCGACACGGTGTCGTGCCCGACCCTGTCGGTGTCGGTGACCATCGCCGGCCGGTTGGCGGACGAGGACGTCGTCCTCCGCCGGGACGGGGCGCGACCGGGTGACCTCGTCGCCGTGGTGGGCGAGCTCGGCCTCGCGGCGGCGGGGCTCGAGCTGCACCTCGCGGATGCCGACGCCGTCCTCGGGGAGTATCCCGAGCTGTCCCGAGCCCACCGGCGGCCGGTCCCGCTGCCGGAGGCGGCCACCCCGCTCGGCCTCGCCGGGGTGAGCGCGTGCATCGACGTGAGCGACGGGCTCGGGCGCGATCTGGGTCACGTCGCCGCGGCGTCGGACGTCGCCATCCGGCTGGACCGCGACCGGCTGCCGCTGCACGCCGGTGTCGTGGCGGCGGCCGCCCATCTCGACGCCGACCCCTTCGAGCTGGTGGTGGGGGGCGGGGACGACTACGCCCTGGCCGTCACGATCCGACCGGACCGGCTCGGTCGGCTCGACACGGCGCTGTCGTCGGCCGGACTGTCCGCGCGGGTGGTCGGCGAGGTCGCGGCCGGCGCCGGCGTCACCCTCGACGGGCGCGACGTTGCCGACGCGGGGTGGGAGCACGGCTGACCGGTTGTCGTCGGGGCGCCGTACCGTGCCATCCTGTGGGGCGAGCGCTCCCGCCGTGCGTGCCGGAGGAGGTCCGTGTGGAACCGGTCACCCCGCCGACGGCGTTGACCATCGCCGGCTCCGACAGCGGTGGCGGCGCCGGCATCCAGGCCGACCTCAAGACCTTCGAGGCGCTCGGCGTGTACGGCATGTCGGTGCTCACCGCGCTGACGGCACAGAACACCCACGGCGTCCAGGGCGTCCACGTCGTGCCGCCCGAATTCGTGCGCCAGCAGCTCGACAGCGTCGCCTCCGACATCGGGGTGGCAGCGGCCAAGACCGGCATGCTCGCCACGGCGTCGGTGATCGAGGCGGTCGCCGACGGCGTCGCCGCACACGGCGTCGATCGGCTGGTGGTCGACCCCGTCGCGGCGTCCAAGCACGGGGACCCGTTGCTCGAGGACGATGCGGTCGGCGCGCTCCGCGACCGGGTGGTCCCGGCTGCGCTGGTCGCGACGCCAAACCTCGCCGAGGTGGAGCTGCTCACGGGCGTCGCGGTCGAGGACCGCGGCGGCCTCGACCGCGCGGCCGGCGCGTTCCTCGAGCTCGGCTGCACGTGGGTGCTCGTCAAGGGCGGGCACCTGCCGGGCACGCAGGCCGTGGACCTGCTCAGCGACGGCACGACCCGGCTCGAGGTCACGGCGCCGCGGTACGACACGCGTGACACGCACGGCACCGGATGCACCCTGTCGGCGGCGATCGCCGCGGAGCTGGCCAAGGGGGCCGACGTGGTGGACGCGGTCCACCGGGCCAAGGACTACCTCACCGGCTCGCTGCAACGCGGCGTGCGCATCGGCAGCGGCATCGGTCCCGTCGACCACCAGTGGCAGCGTCGCTGAGCGGCGGCTTGGCAGGATGACACTTCCTGGGCGTCATCCCAGCTTCTGTCACCGACATCGCGCGTGGGGCCTGACCAGTGACACTTCCTGGGACCGAGCCCAGCTTCTGGCGTGTGGCCGCGTCGGGGCGGCTGCGGTGTCAGCGGGCCGTGACCGGGGGGCGCTGGACCTTGCCCGCCTTGAGGCAGGACGTGCACACGTCGACCTTGACCGTGCGGCCGTCCACGTAGGCCTTCATCCGCTGGATGTTGGGGCTCCAGCGCTTGCTGGACCGGCGGTGCGAGTGGGAGACCTGCTTGCCGAACCAGGGCTTCTTGCCGCAGTAGTCGCAGGTGGATGCCATGCTGGTGCCTCGTCGGTCGCACGGCGCGCGGACGTGACGGCAGTGGCCACGAAACGTCACGGAGCGCCGGGATGGATCCGGGATCCGGCCACCGGAGCGGCCGTTGTCGGACGGAGCCTACCAGTCGGCTGACACCCGGCGCATCGCGACGTGCGGTGCGCCCACGGGGGTCGGGTACCGGCGAGGACTACGATGCCACGAGCAGCGGAAGGGGCGACCACGGGCGTGACGGAGCGGTCCAGGGCACCCGGTGCGGCCGGCGCCGCCAGGCGCGGTGCGCCGCTGGCGGCGCGCGAGCTGCCGGCCCTGCTCGATCGCGTCCATGCCGCCCTGAGCGTCCACCGCGAGTCGATCGACGAGCTCAACGTCTTCCCGGTGCCCGACGGTGACACGGGCACGAACATGACGCTGACCGTCCGCTCCGGGCTCGATGCGCTGCGCGAGGCCGGCCGGGCGTCGGGCGAGGAGCTGTCACGGGCCGTGGTCCGCGGTGCCGTCCGGGGCGCCCGTGGCAACTCCGGCGTCATCCTGTCACAGGTCGTCCGCGCCGTCGTCGAGGTCATCACCGGTCACCGCGAGGTGGATGCGAGGCTGTACGCGGAGGCGCTCGAACGGGCCCGCGACCTGGCCTACGAGGCGGTCGCCGAGCCGGTGGAGGGCACGATCCTGACGGTCGTGGCCGCGGCCGCCGCGGCCGCCCGCCGGGCAAGCGACGCCGGCGCCGACCTCGTCGCCACCTCGGCGCAGGTGTGCGAGGCGACCTCGGCGGCCGTGCAACGGACCCGGGAGCAGCTCGCCGTGCTGCGGGACGCGGGGGTGGTCGACGCGGGCGGGCTCGGGTTCGAGGTGCTGGTCGGCGCCGTCCACGGCCACCTCACCGGCGAGGAGCCGCCGATCGAGGACGTGGCCCCGGTGCCGGTCGCCGGCGGCCGCGCCGACCACGAGGGCTGTGCGGTCTCGCCCGACCATCCCTTCGAGGTCCAGTACCTGCTCGACGCCAGCGACGAGGACGCCGCACCGCTGCGCGAGCGGCTCGAGCAGCTCGGCGACTCGGTCGTGGTCGTGGCCGCCGGCGGGCTCCTGAACGTCCATGTGCACACGGCCGAGGTCGGCTCGGCGATCGAAGAGGGCCTGCGCGTGGGGGAGCCGTCCAACATCGAGGTCACCCATTTCGGTGACCAGATCGCGGCGCGCCGGGCCGAGCGAGCCGCTCGCGTCGGCGTCATCGCGGTGGTCGACGGCGTCGGGCTGCACGAACTGGCACGTGCGCACGGAGCGGTCGTCGTCCCCGGTCGGGCGGGTGAGCTCCCGTCGGTCGCCGCGTTCGTGGACGCCATCAGCTCGCAGGCGTCCGACAACGTGGTGGTGCTGCCGGGGCATCGCAACGCGGTCGCTGCCGCGCTCCAGGCAGCCGAGCTGGCGAGCTCCGAGTCCGACCGCGAGGTCACCGTGGTCGAGGCCGCGATCACCCCGCCGGCGATCCTGGCCGCGCTGGCGGTGCTCGACCCGGCGGCCCCGGCGCAGGCCGTGATTGCCGATCTGACCGCCGCCACGGAGGCGGTGCGGGCCGGTGAGGTCGTGGCGGCCGTTCGCGACGCCGCCACCCCGGTCGGGGACGTCGAGGAGGGCCAGTTCCTAGCCATCGCCGACGGCGAGGTCGTGGCGGTGTGCTCCGACGCGCTGGAGGCGCTCGACCACGTCGCCGCCGGGCTCGCGGTGTCCGATGCGGAGCTCGTGTCGCTGCTGGTCGGTGCCGACGTCGGCACCGACGAGCGGGCCCGCGCGGTCGCGGCGATCGACGGCACCGTGACCGGGGAGCTGGACGTCGTCGACGCCGGGCAGCGCCCCGCCCGCTTCTGGGTCGCCGTCGAGTGACCCTGCACCTCGACGACCGCGTCACCGCGCTGGCCGGCGTCGGACCGAAGCTTGCCGGCCGACTCGCGGAGTCGTTCGGGATCGACACGGTGCGCGACCTGCTCGAGCACTACCCCCGCCGATACCAGGACGCCGGCCAGGTGCTCGACCTGTCCGACGTCAGCGAGGGCGACCCGGCGACGCTGATCGGCGAGGTGCTGGCCACGGACGCACGCCGCATCCCGCCGGGCAAGGGGCGGCGCCGCAGCCTCGACATCGTCGAGCTACGGGTGCGCCAGGCCAGCGGAGCGGTGTTCACGGCCACGTTCTTCAACCAGCGGTGGCGGGAGCGGGCGCTGTCCGCCGGCACCGTCGCCGCGTTCAGCGGCAAGGTGAAGCGCTTCCGCGGCAGCCTCCAGCTCGCCAGCCCCGACGTGCGGGTGCTCGGCCGGGTCGCTGCCGGCCTCGACGCGGAGGCCGCGGCGGCCCGGCTCGAGCATCAGCGGCTGCTGCCCGTGTACCCGGCCGCAGACGGGTTGCCGAGCTTCAAGCTCAACGACCTCGTCGACACGGCGCTCGATGCGCTGCCCACGATCGAGGACTGGCTCCCCGATGACTGGCTCGACGAGTACGACCTCATGACGCTCGACGACGCGGTACGCGGCATCCACCAGCCGCCCGACTGGGCGACGCGGACGGCGGCCCGTCGCCGTCTCGTGTTCGACGAGCTGTTGACGCTCCAGCTCGGGTTGCAGTGGCGCCGGGCCAGGCTCGAGGCGGACACGGTCGGGCTCGACAACTCCCCGGTGGACGGCGGCCACGCGGCGGCGTTCGTCGCGGCGCTGCCGTTCGCTCCGACGGGCGCGCAGCAGCGCGCGTTCGAAGGCATCGGCGTGGATCTCGCCGCGCCGCGGCCGATGCACCGGCTGCTCCAGGGCGACGTCGGCTCGGGCAAGACGATCGTGGCCGTGTGGGCCATGCTGTGCGCCGTCGATCACGGCCGGCAGGCCGCCGTCATGGTCCCCACCGAGGTGCTGGCCGACCAGCACTTCCGCACCCTGACGCACCTGCTCGCCCCACTCGGCGTCAACGTCCTCGACGGGCTCCGGGTCGAGCTCCTGACGTCGTCGACCACGACCTCGCAACGACGGCGGATCTTGGGCGAGCTGCTGGCCGGCGACATCGACGTGATCGTGGGCACGCACGCGCTGCTCGAGGAGGGGGTCCGGTTCGCCGACCTCGGGGTCGTGGTCATCGACGAGCAGCACCGCTTCGGGGTGTCCCAGCGGGTGCGGTTGAAGCAGAAGGCGGCGGACGTCGCCACCGGGGAGGACGCGCTACCCGACGTGCTCGTGATGACCGCCACGCCGATCCCACGGTCGCTGGCACTGACGCTGTACGGCGACCTCGATGTCACGGTCCTCGACGAGCTGCCGCCGGGGCGCGAGCCGATCAAGACCGCGTTGATCACCCCCGTACAACCCGACCGGCGCGAACGGCTCTACGCGTTCGTGCGCGAGGAGGTCGCCCAGGACCGGCGCGCGTTCGTGGTCTGCTCGCTCGTCGAGGAGGGCGACTCGGGCGCCGCCGCGGCGGTCGAGGAGCACCGGCGCCTGTCCGAGGAGGTGTTCCCCGACCTGGCCGTCGAGCTCGTGCACGGCCGCATGCGCCCCGACGACAAGGACGCCGCCATGGCGCGATTCCGCACCGGCGAGGCACCGGTGCTCGTGGCCACGACCGTCATCGAGGTCGGCGTCGACGTCCCCGAGGCGACGGTGATGGTGATCGAGGACGCCGAGCGGTTCGGGATCAGCCAGCTCCATCAGCTGCGGGGCCGGGTCGGCCGCGGCGACCGGACCAGCTACTGCGTGCTGTTCGCCGGCTGGCGGGGGGACGGCGAGCTCACCGACGACGCGCGACAGCGGCTCGAGGCGGTGGCTGCGACCACCGACGGCTTCGCGCTCGCCGAGACCGACCTCTCGATCCGTGGTGAAGGACAGCTGTTCGGCCAGAAGCAGTCCGGTCTGCCCGACCTGAAGCTGGCCAAGCTGCGTGACGACATGGTGCTGGTCGGCGCCACCCGCGACCTCGCCAAGCAGATCGTCGCCGGCGACCCCGACCTCGGGGCCGCCGAGCACGCCGGGCTCGCGCGCGAGGTGCTGCGACGGTACGACGGCGGGCTCGAGGCGTTCGCCGCGCTCGAGACCGGCTGAGCCGGCGGTGCCGACCCGCCGACCACGACACTACGGTGTCGGACACGCTGGCGGGAGGGCGAGTCGAGGTGGCGGCGGTGCAGCAGGGCCAGTTGCTGTGGGAGCCGGGCCCGGCCGCGCGTGGGACGACCCGGATGGGGGCGTTCCTGGACTGGGCCGAGGGTGCCTACGAGCTGGATCTGTCCGACTACCACGCCGCGTGGCGCTGGTCGGTCGAGGATCTGGAGGGGTTCTGGTCGGCGGTGGTCCGCTACTTCGAGCTGCCGTTGTCCGATCCGCCGGGCCAGGTGCTGGCCGGGGCGTCGATGCCGGGCGCGCGATGGTTCCCCGATGTCGCCCTCAACTACGCCGAGCAGGCCTTGTGGACGCGCGACGACGCCGTCGCGATCGTCGCGCGGTCCCAGACCCGTCCGGATCGGACCCTGACCCGCCACGAGCTCGGTGAGCAGGTGTCGCGGGCTGCGGCCGGGCTGCGCCGGCTCGGTGTGCAGCAGGGCGACCGGGTGGTGGGCTACCTGCCCAACGTGCCCGAGACGATGGTCGCGTTCCTGGCGTGCGCGTCCCTCGGCGCGGTGTGGTCGTCCTGCGCGCCCGAGTTCGGGGTCCGCAGCGTCATCGACCGGGTCCGACAGATCGAGCCGACGGTGCTGCTGGCGGTCGATGGCTACCGCTACGGCGACCGGGTCGTCGAGCGGCACGAGGAGGTCACGGCGATCCGGGATGCGCTGCCGACGCTGACGGCCACCGTGGTGCTGCCCTACCTCTACGACGAGGTCGACCGGGAGGTGTTCGACCATCCGGGCGCCGGCGATCAGCTGATGACCTGGCGCGAGCTGACCGCCGAGTACGGCGTGCTCACGTTCGCGCCGGTCGACTTCGATCATCCCCTGTACGTGCTGTACTCCTCGGGCACCACCGGGCTGCCCAAGGCGATCGTGCACGGACACGGCGGGATCCTGCTCGAGCACGTCAAGATGCTGGCACTGCACCACGACCTCGGGCCCGACGACCGGTTCTTCTGGTTCACCACCACCGGCTGGATGATGTGGAACTACCTCGTGTCGGGCCTGCTGGTGGGCTCGACGGTGGTGCTGTTCGACGGCGACCCCGGCCACCCCGACCTCATGACGCTGTGGCAGCTCGCCGCCGATCTCGACGTGACCCTGTTCGGCGTGAGCGCCCCGTTCCTGCTGACCTGCCGCAAGGCCGGCCTCACCCCCGGCAGCGACCTCGACCTGTCGGCCATCCGCTCGATCGGGTCCACCGGCGCACCGCTTCCCCCCGAGGGCTTTGGCTGGGTGTACGACCACGTGGGACGCGATCTGCTGCTCGCGTCCGCCAGCGGGGGCACCGACGTGTGCACGGCCTTCGTCGGCCCGTCACCGCTGCTGCCGGTCCACGCCGGCGAGATCCCGTGTCGCTGCCTCGGCGCCAAGGTCGAGGCGTTCGACGAGCAGGGTCGGTCCGTGGTGGGCGAGCGTGGCGAGCTCGTCATCACCGCCCCCATGCCGTCGATGCCGGCCGGCTTCTACGACGACCCGGACGGGTCGCGCTACCACGCCGCCTACTTCGAGGACTTCCCGGGCGTGTGGCGCCACGGGGACTGGATCGAGATCACCGAGCGCGGCACCTGCGTCATCACCGGCCGCTCGGATGCGACCCTCAACCGCGGTGGCGTGCGCATGGGGACGGCCGAGTTCTACTCGGTCGTCGAGGGTCTGGACGAGGTGGCCGAGAGCCTCGTCGTCCACCACGAGGACCCCGACGGTGGCGCCGGCGAGCTGGTGCTGTTCGTCGTCCCCACCGAGGGTGGGACGCTCGACGACGGGCTGCGGCGGACGATCGCGGACGCGCTGCGCCGCGAGCTGTCGCCGCGGCACGTGCCGGACACGATCCACGAGGTCGCGGCGGTGCCACGCACGATCTCGGGCAAGAAGATGGAGGTTCCCGTCAAGCGTCTGCTCGAGGGCGAGCCGCTCGAGGCCGTCGCGAACCCGGGAGCGATGGCCGACCCCTCGGCGATCGACGCCTACGTCGCCCTCGCCGCGACGTCGCAGGACTAAGGCCGCGTCCCGGCGCCGGCGTGCGTCCGCGTACGCTGCGCCCCTCCGCAGCCAGCGAGCCTCCGCCCGTGACCGAGCCCCCCACGCCGCCCATCGCCGAACGGCGCCCGCACACCCTGACCCGGGCCGACGGGTCGAGCGTGGCGGACCCGTGGTACTGGCTGCGCGACCGCGACGACCCCGTCGTCCGCGCCTACCTTGAGGCGGAGAACGCGTATGCCGAGGCGGTCCTCGCCCCCCTGTCGGGGCTCGTGGACCGGCTGTTCGACGAGATCAGGTCCCGGATCCAGGAGACGGACGCGTCGGCGCCGGTGCTCGACGGCGGGTGGCTGTACTACCACCGCACCGTCGAGGGCCAGCAGTACGCCATCCGGTGCCGGCGGCCTGCGCCGCCGGACGTGACCGACGTCCGCGATCTCCCCGACGAGCGACGGCGACCGGTGGACCCCGAGGCTCCGCCGGCCGACGAGGTCGTGCTCCTCGACGAGAACATCGAGGCCGCCGACCACGACTACTTCCGCCTCGGTGGGTTCGCCGTCAGCCCCGACCACCGCCTGGCGGCCGAGCTGGTCGACACGACCGGTGGCGAGGTGTTCCGCATCCGCGTACGGGACCTCGCGACCGGGCAGCTCGCCGAGGACGAGGTGCCCCGGGCCGCGTACGGACTGGCGTGGTTCGACGACTCGGCCACGTTCCTCTACACCGTCCCGGACGAGGCGTGGCGCCCCTTCCAGGTGTGGCGCCACCGCCTCGGCCGCCGGCACGCCGAGGACGAGCTCGTCCACGAGGAGCGCGACGAACGCTTCTGGTTGGGGGTCGGGCGCACCCGCTCCGACCGCTTCCTCGCGATCCAGGCCGGCAGCAAGGTCACCAGCGAATGGCGGCTCGTCGAGGCGTCCGACCCCGACGCGGCGCCGTGGCTCGTCGCCGAGCGGGAGCACGGCGTCGAGTACGACCTCGACCACCACGGCGACCGGCTGCTCATCGTGACGAACGCCGACGGCGCCGAGGACTTCCGGCTCGTCGTCGCGCCGGTCGACCACCCGGACCGCGCGCACTGGCGCGACCTCGTCGGCCACCGACCGGGGGTGCGGCTCGAGGGCGTCGACGCCTTCGACACCCACCTCGTGCTCTCGGAGAGGACGCAGGCCCGCACGCAGCTGCGGATCGTGGACCCGCGGACCGGTGAGGGCGAGGTCCTGGCCATGGACGAGGAGGTCTATGCGGCCGGGCTCGCCGGCAACCCGGCCTTCACCAGCCGGGTGGTGCGGTTTGCCTACACGTCCCTCACCACCCCGGCGCGCGTCGTCGACCTCGACCTCGACACGGGCGAACGCACGGTGCTGAAGGAGCAGCCGGTCCGGGGCGGGTACGACCGCGACGAGTACGTGTCGTGGCGCGACTGGGCCACCGCCCCCGACGGCACCCAGGTCCCGATCAGCCTCGTGCGCCACGTCGACACGCCCCTGGACGGGACCGCGCCGTGCCTGCTCTACGGGTACGGCGCGTACGAGATCTCGGTCGATCCCGGCTTCTCGCCGGTGCGGTTGAGCCTGCTCGACCGCGGAGGCGTGTTCGCGATCGGCCACGTGCGCGGTGGCGGGGAGATGGGCCGTGGCTGGTACGCGGACGGCAAGTTCCTGGCCAAGCCGAACACGTTCTCCGACTTCGTCGCCTGCGCCGACCACCTGGTCGACCGCGGGGTCAGCTCCCGCGACCGGCTGGCGGTCCGGGGCGGGTCGGCCGGTGGGTTGCTGATCGGGGCTGCGCTCAACCTGCGTCCCGACCTGTGCGCCGCCGCCGTGGCGGAGGTGCCGTTCGTCGACGTCCTGAACACCATGTCGGATGCCAGCATCCCGCTGACGGTCATCGAGTACGACGAGTGGGGCGACCCGGACGATCTCGCCTACCTCGAGGTGATCCGGTCCTACTCGCCGTACGACAACGTCCGCCGGGCCGATTATCCGGCCATCTTCGTCACGGCCGGGTTGAACGACCCGCGGGTGCAGTACTGGGAGCCGGCCAAATGGGTCGCGAGGCTCCGGGCGACGGTCACCGGTGGTGGTCCGATCGCGCTCAAGACCGAGCTCGGGGCGGGGCATGGCGGCCGCTCCGGCCGCTACGACGCGTGGCGCGACGAGGCCGAGGTGCTCGCCTTCGTGCTCGCCCATGTCGGGGCGGCGGACGCACCGCTGCGCGGCGCAACCGCCGACGCGCGCGAGCCCGGCAGCGTGGCCTGATGCGCATCATCGCTGGCGCGGCCAAGGGGCGTCAGCTCGTGGTGCCGAAGGGGACCGAGCTGCGTCCGACGGCGGACCGGGTCAGGGAGGCGCTGTTCTCGTCCCTCCAGCCGGTGGTGCCGGGGGCACGGGTGCTGGACCTGTTCGCCGGGTCCGGCGCGCTCGGGCTCGAGGCGTTGTCGCGCGGTGCCGCGGCCGCGACCTTCGTCGAGCGCGCCGGACGGTCGCTGGAGGCGCTGCGGCGCAACGTGGCGATCGTCGGCCTCGCGGACACCGTCGTGGTCGCCGGCGACGTCCGTGCGACGCTCGCCGGCGAGGTGCCCGGGGCGCCCTTCGATCTCGTGCTCGCCGATCCGCCCTACCACGAGCCGAAGGCGGCGCTCGCCGAGGTGCTCGAGGCGTTGGTGGTGCATCTGGCCCCCGACGCCACCGTCGTCGTGGAGCGGGCGGCCCGGGACGGTGCACCGGCCTGGCCCGACCGCCTGCTCGCGGGGACTCCGCGCCGCTACGGTGACACCGCCCTGCACCGTGCCCAGCTGGTTGCAGCGGCGGACCGAGCAAGGGAGAACGACTCGTGAACGTTGCGGTGGTGTGCCCGGGAAGCTTCGACCCCATCACCATGGGCCACCTCGACATCGTGGAGCGTGCGGCCAGCCGCTTCGACCGCGTCGTGGTGGCGGTGCTCGAGAACCCGCGCAAGGCGGCCCTGTTCAGCATCGAGGAACGGCTCGCGCTCATCGAGGGCGAGGTCGGGCACCTCGACAACGTCGAGGTCGACCGCTTCGAGGGCCTGCTGGTCGATTTCTGCAACGCTCGCGGCGTCGGCATCGTGTGCAAGGGTCTGCGCGCGGTCAGCGACTTCGAGTACGAGCTCCAGATGGCCCAGATGAACCGGCGCATCGGCGACGTCGAGACCGTGTTCATGTCGACCAGCCCCGAACACTCCTACCTGTCGAGCTCGCTCGTGAAGGAGGTGGCGCGCTACGGCGGGCCGCTGGTCGGGACCGTCCCGCAGCGGGTCGCCGAGGCCCTCGAGGCCAAGTTCGCCTGACCGGCGCGTCCGCATGCGGGTCCGGCCTTCGTTCGGACGAGGTCGGTGGCGCGGCCCCGCGGACCGTGCCCGCTAGGCTCGCGACCAACCGCGCCCGCTTCGCGCTGCCCCCCGGAGGCACTGCCACCATGTCCGAAACTCGCGGCCTCCCCGTCGACGTCGAGGCCAAGCTCCACCAGCTGGAGCGGCTCGTGGCCGAGGCCAAGGCGGTGCCGTTGTCCGCCTCCATCATGCTCAACCGGGCCGAGGTCGACGGGCTGCTGGCCGACATGCGTGAGGCGCTCCCGGACGAGTTGACCCAGGCGCGGTGGGTCATCAAGGAGCGTGACGAGATCCTCGAGCGGGCACAGGCCGACGCCGACCGGCTGGTGGAGGACGCGCGCAGCGAGCAGCAGCGTCTCGTGTCGCAGGAGGAGGTCGCCCGCGTCGCCGAGCAGGACGCCGAGCGGTTGCGCGATGAGGCTCGCGAGCACGCACGCCAGATCCGGCTCGAGGCCGAGGACTACGTAGACGCCAAGCTGGCCAACTTCGAGGTGGTGCTGAACAAGACCCTGTCGGCGGTCGAGAAGGGTCGCCGCAAGCTGCGTGGGCAGCTCGACACCGAGGCGCTGTCGGCCCCCGATCTCGAGGACGAGCGCGGGGACGAGCACGAGGACTGAAACCTCGCCTGTGGTACGTTGGGTGTCCACCCCGACGTTTCTGGGCGCGGTCCGCTGGCCCGGGACCGCGCGCCACGGGGACGCCCTCGATCGGGCGCGTCCGGTGGACGAACCGGGGATCCGAGCACTTTATCCGGCGCGAGGTATCCGCTGTGCGCGTGACCGTCACCGGTCTCGTCGACCATCCGGGTGAGACCCGGGCCGTCCGACGCGACGTGCCGGCCGAGGAGTTCGGCCCCGACCCCTGGGGCCACGTCGACGGCGCGATCGAGGATCCGATCGAGCTCGACCTGCACGTCGATTCGGTCGTCGAGGGGATCCTGGTGCGTGGGACGCTCCGATTCACGCTTGCGCTGGCCTGTGGCCGCTGTCTCGAGGACCAGCGCCGGCACCTCGACGTGGACGTCGCCGAGCTGTTCGTCGACCCTGTCCGCCGCGAGGGCGACGACGAGCCCGAGCCCGGCTACGAGCTGCTCGACGACCGCACCGCGATCGACCTGTCCACGCTGGTCCGCGACGCCATCCTCATCGACTTCCCCGTGCGGATCCTGTGCCGCGACGACTGCCGTGGCCTGTGCCCGGCGTGCGGTGCCGACCGCAACGAGTTCGACTGCGGCCACGAAACGGGGGACACTCCCGATCCACGCTGGGCCAAGCTGGCCGAACTGGATCTTCCGGAGGGCTGACGGCGGGCGCCGCCTCCGCCGCCCCGCCCCGACCGACCTGACCGACTCTGCCGGACCCGTCCGGCCCATCACGAGGAGAGCACCGTGGCCGTTCCGAAGCGCAAGCTGTCCCGTTCGCGCACCCGCCACCGCAAGGCGCAGTGGCTGCGGACGAGCGCCCCGACCTACGCCACCTGCAAGCGCTGCAAGGCACCGATCCGGCCGCACACCGTGTGTGGCACCTGTGGCGTCTACGGTGGGCGCACCGCGGTCGACGTCGGCTGACGGTCCTTCGTCCCCGGGGTCGACGCCCCACCGGACGATCGCGTCGGGAAGCAGGTCGATGACCAAGGGGCCCTCGCCGGCACCCGCTGCCGAGCTGGCAGCGGTGCTCGACGTCCCCTTCGACGACCTCGACCTGCTCGACCGGGCGCTGACCCACCGCTCGTGGGCGTTCGAGAACGGCGCGGTCCAGCCGAACGAGCGGCTCGAGTTCCTCGGCGACGCGGTCCTCGCGCTTGTCGTCACGGACGAGATCTTCCACGCCCACCCTGACGAGCAGGAGGGCCGGCTCGCAAAGGTGCGGGCGGCGGCGGTCAAGACCGCCTCGCTCGCCGGCGTCGCCCGTGAGCTCGAGCTCGGCCGCTACGTCAAGCTCGGGCGCGGCGAGGCGCTGTCGGGAGGCGCCGACAAGGACTCGATCCTCGCGGACACGCTGGAGGCGGTGCTCGGGGCCGTCTACCTCGACCAGGGCTTCACGACCGCGTACGACCTGGTCCAGCGGCTGTTCAGCGAGCGGCTGAGCGACCTGGCCGAGCGCGGTGCCGCACTCGACTACAAGACGAGTCTGCAGGAGCTCGCCGCGGCGCGTCATGGCGAGGTGCCCGAGTACCAGGTCGAGGACACCGGGCCGGACCATCGCAAGACGTTCACCGCCAGGGCCGCGGTCGCCGGCAAGGTCGTGGGCGAGGGCACGGGGCGCAGCAAGAAGCAGGCCGAGCAACGTGCCGCACGACAGGCCTATCTGCGGCTGGCCGCGGCCGAGGTGGAGGCCCCGGCCGAGCGCTGATGGCCAGCTAGCCGGCGTGCGCCGGCACTCCCACCGTGTGCGCTGGCTCGGACGACACGGTGCGTCGGCTAGCGTCCCGCACGCCCCGGCGATCAGGGAGGCACCGGTGCTCGAGCTGCCCGAGGTCGAGGTGCTGCGCAAGGACCTCGAGAAGGAGGTCGTGGGCAAGCGCGTCAAGGACGTCACCGTCCAGACGCCAAGCGTGGTGCGCCCGTTCCACCACAACCGCCCGGACTTCGTCAAGGCACTCGAGGGACGCAAGGTCGAGGCGGCACGCCGGCGCGGCAACATGGTGCTGCTCGACCTCGACGGTGACCTCACCTGGATCATCGACGCGGGCGAACACGGCTCGCTCCACCGCGAGACCGCCACCGAGGAGCCGGGCGAGGACACCCACCTCGCGGTCAGCTTCACGATCGGAGGCGCGGTCCACCTGTCGGAGGCCGGGAGCGAGGTGACCGTGCGCACGGGCGTGGTCCCCACCGACGAGGTGCTCGAGCAGGCCGGCATCGACCCCGACGCCCTCGATCCGCTCGACGACAACCCGACCTGGATGGAGTTCGCCCGGTTTCTCGAGGAGGCCGACCAGCCGCTCAAGCTCCTGCTGACCGACCCGTCGCTGATCGTGGGCCTCGGTCCGATCTACAGCGACGAGATCCTGTGGGAGGCCGGCCTGCGCCACGACCGGTCCTCGACCGGGCTGTCGACCCAGGAGGTCCGTCGGCTCTACCGGGCGATGCAGGAGGTCATCGTCGCCGCGATGAAGCAGCGCGGGTCGAGCCTCGACGAGCAGGAGGCAGACGTCGTCATCGACGAAGAGGGCGAGGTCGCCGACCATCTCCATGTCTACGGCCGCGACGGGCTGCCGTGCCTGCGCTGCCGCCAGCCGGTGCAACGCACCCGCGTGAAGAAGGGTGTGTACACCTACCACTGCGACCAGTGCATGATCTAGACGGCCGGAGGAGCCCGCCCGTGCCCGCACCGGCAGCGACCCGGGGCAGTGGCGACCCGCATGTGGCGCGTCGCGTCGTGGCACACGGCCGCGTCCAGGGTGTCTATTTCCGCAGCGCCACGCGGCAGCTCGCGTACCGGCACGGCGTCACCGGTTGGGTCACCAACCGTCCGGACGGCACGGTCGAGGTGTGGCTGGAGGGGCGTGCCGACGACGTCGACGCGGTCGAGGCGTGGATCCACGCCGGCGGACCGCCGGCGGCCGAGGTCCGTCAGGTCGAGGTGGAGTCCGTGGAGCCCGCCGGTCACGGCCGTTTCGAGGTACGTCACTAGTCCTGGGGTGCCTGGACGACCGGGCGAGCGGTCCGGTACCATTGGAGCACCGATCCGCGCTGCGCATGCGGTACGGACCCGCGCGCCCGGGACGGTGACCGACCGCGCGATGCCGACCATGTCGGGCACGGACGGGCCCGTGTGAGGGTGCCGTCCCTGCCGGCCCCAGGGAGGTGACAGACCGATGAGCAAGGCCCTGCTCGGCACCCATGTGTCGCCGACGAGCCTGCGACTGCTCGACGAGGTCCGCGTCCTGCGCCAGCGGGTCGCGGAGCTCGAACGCGCTCTGGCCGAGGCGGAAGCCGCCCGCGACGCGCGTCCCGACAACGTCGAGGTCGACGAGCGCGAGCCGATCGCCACCTGATCCCGGTCCTTTTTCGAGTAGCACACGAGCGAGCGGGCCTGTGGCCCGCTCGTCGGCATTCCGACCGGTCGGTCACCTCGGGGACCTGCGCCGGTCCGTGGCCGTGCACCGCTAGGATCGCGCGACCTTCCCGCTGATACGACCTCGAGGCGCGTGATGCGCCGCTGGAGGGAGCGTGTTCCTCAGGTCCCTGGCGCTCAGGGGTTTCAAGTCGTTCGCCGACAGGACCGTCCTGGAGGTCGAGCCCGGCATCACGGTCATCGTCGGGCCGAACGGGTCGGGCAAGTCGAACGTCGTGGACGGCCTGGCGTGGGTGCTCGGGACGCATTCGGCCAAGAAGGTCCGCGGCGGCTCGATGGCCGACGTGATCTTCGCCGGGTCGCCGACCCGCAATCGGGCCAACCAC
>CAZSQF010000019.1:0-3758 GCA_964608935.1 uncultured Actinomycetota bacterium
GCCAACTCGCCGCGCGACGTGCTCGCCCGGCTCGAGACGATGGTGCTGATGGCGGGCATGGACCTGCCGCTGCGGGCCATCCGGGAACAGATCGCGGCCGGGATCCAGCTGATCGTCCACCAGTCGCGGCTGGTCGACGGCACACGCCGGTTCACCCACATCACCGAGGTGTCGGGGATGGAGGGCGACACGATCACCCTCCAGGACCTGTTCCTGTTCGACCACTCGATGGGCTTCGACGAGACCGGCCGCGCGCTCGGCGTGCTCAAGCCGACCGGGATCCGGCCCCACATCGCGAGCCGCCTCCAGGCGCAGGGTGTGGAGCTCGAGGCGGAGTGGTTCAGCCCGGACGCGATGAAGCAGGAGGCCCGACGGTGAGATGGGCGCCGGCGCCCGGACACCTGCTGGCGGCCATCGTCGTCGGACTGGTGGCGTGCGTGCTGGCGTTCCCGGTGTTCGCGCAAACGGGCGTCGAGGTCCGCCTGCTCGACGCGCGACTCGCCCCCGACGGTGACACCCGCCTGCTCGTCAACGTCGAGGGGCTCGAGGGCACCGTCCTCGACGCGTCGGCCTTCAGCGTGCTGGAGGACGGCCAACCGATCGAGGGGCTCGAGGTGGAGCCCCTGACCGACACGGTCGACGTCCCGATCCTGATCGCCCTCCCGTTCGACATCTCCGGCAGCGTCGATCCCGTCTTCGACGAGATCCGGTCGGCCGCCGTCGGCTTCGTCGAGAACATCGCGGGAGCGGGGATCGAGGTCGCGCTGATCCCGTTCGCCTCGGATGTCGAGGTCACGGTGCCGCCCACCGCCAGCGCCTCCTCGCTGGTCGCCGGCATCGACGACCTGACACCCGGCGGGGCGACGCTGCTGTATGACGCCATCGTCCTCAGCGCCGAGGTGATCGAGCAACGGTTCGAGGGCGAGGAGGGTGGGATCGCCCGGATCGTCGTGTTCAGCGACGGTGGCGACAACGGCAGCGAGGCCACGCTCGAGGAGGCCATCGCCGCGGCGCAGGGTGTCGACGCGCCCATCACGACCGTGGGGTGGGAGGCGGAGGACTTCGATCCCGTCACCATGACCCGGATGGCCGAGGCCACCGGCGGTGTCGTGGTCTCGAGCGAGGACGCCGGCGACGTGGCCGGGTTGTTCGAGGGGATCGCCACCGACATCACCAGCCTGTACCGCGTCGACTACCACTCGACCATCACCGCACCGGCAGATCTGCCGGTCACCGTCATCGTGGACACACCCGCCGGCGAGGCGTCGATCGAGTCGCTGGCGATCAACACCCGGCAGGAGGCGGCCGAGCCCGGCGACCCCACGACCAGCATCCTGCCTCAGCCCGTCATCGCGTTCTTCGGTGGCCCGACGGGACTGTGGGTCGGTGTCGGGGCGGCGTTCCTGGCCGTGCTCGGCCTGTTGTGGGTCCTGCTGGTCGGCTCGGCGCGAAGCTCGGGAGGCAAGTCGCTGGAGCGGGGCCTGCGCATGTACGGCCGCGAGGGCCGGCGCGTGCGCGACGACGACATCGAGCTGCCGACGAGGCGGCTGACCGAGCGCGCCATCGACCTCGTCGGCCGCGTGCCCAAGCCCGAGGGCTTCGACGAACGGATGCAGCTCAGCCTCGACCGGGCGGCCTGGCCGGTGCGGTCGAACGAGTTCGTCGTCCTCGTCGTGGCCTCGGCCGCCCTCGGCGGGCTGCTCGCCGGCGGGATCCCCGGCAACATCTGGCTCGGCATCCTCGGCGCGGTGATCGCCGGGCTGGTCCCCATCGCGATCCTTCGCATCCGCATCGAGCGGCGCAAGCGCGCGTTCATGGACCAGCTGCCCGCCACGCTCCAGCTGCTGGCCGGCTCGCTACGGGCCGGGTACGGGCTGCTCCAAGCCATCGACACCGTCGTGCAGGAGGCGGAGGACCCCACCGCGAGCGAGTTCGCGCGGGTCCTGACCGAAGCCCGGCTGGGCATGCCGATCGACGACTCGCTCGAAGGCATGGCGCAACGGCTGGACAGTGACGACTTCCACTGGGTCGTGCTGGCGATCGGGATCCAGCGTGAGGTCGGCGGCAACCTGGCCGAGCTGCTCCAGACGGTCGCGGCCACGATGCGCTCGCGCGCCGCCCTGCGCCGCCAGATCAAGGTGCTGTCTGCCGAAGGCCGCATCTCGGCCTGGGTCATCGGCCTGATGCCGTTCATCGTCGCGCTCGCGCTCCAGGTGCTCAACCCGGGATACGTGGGTCAGCTGTTCGAGCGCATCGAGGGCCTGATCATGGTCGGTATCGCGGCGCTGCTGCTGCTCGTCGGTGCGTTCTGGCTCAAGAAGATCGTCGACATCGAGGTTTGAGAGGGGGTCGCCCGTGGAGTTCGCGCTGCTAGCGCTCGTCGCCGCGTTCGGCGCCGTCCTGCTCGGCTTCTTCGCCGTCAACGACTACTTCCTGGAGCGGCGCCGGGTCCACCAGCAGCTGCGCACGATGGAGTCGTTCGACCTCGACCCGACCGACGTGCGTGCGCGCGAGCTGGCCGCACCGGCCCGGACCCGGTTGCTGTTTCCCGGGGCCAAGTGGCTGGCGGGCGCAGCCCGCCGCTTCACGCCGGCCGGCGTGGTCGATCGCCTACGCAAGGACCTCGTCTATGCCGGCAGCCCGGCCGGGTGGGACGCCGAGCGCATCCTGGTCATCAAGCTGTTGCTCGCGGTGGCCCTGGTCGGGCTCGCCTTCCTCTACACCCTGACAGGACAGCCCGAGCCGCTGCTCGGCTTCGGCCTGATGATGTTCGGCGCGTTCGTGGGGTGGTTCGTGCCCGAATGGATGATCCGGGCGCGTGCGGGCAAGCGGCAGGACGAGATCGCCCGAACGCTGCCCGACGCTCTGGACCTGCTGTCGATCACCGTCGAGGCCGGACTCGGGTTCGACGCGGCCGTGGCGCGGGTCTCGCGCGAGATGGGTGGGCCGCTGGGCCAGGAGCTCAACCGCGTCGTGCAGGAGATGCAGCTCGGCAAATCGCGCCAGGATGCACTGCGCGGCCTGGGGGACCGGTCGAGCGTCTCCTCCCTCAAGGAGTTCGTGCTGGCGATGATCCAGGCCGACATCTTCGGCATCTCGGTCGCCCAGGTGCTCACCGTCCAGGCCGACGAGATGCGGCTCAAGCGCCGCCAACAGGTGGAGGAGATCGCGCAGAAGGTCCCGGTCAAGATGATCTTCCCGCTGGTGATGTGCATCCTGCCGGCTACCTTCGTCATACTTGCCGGTCCGGCGATCCTCCAGATCATCGACTTCTTCGCCGGTCAGCTGGGACCCTAGGCAGCACTAGCGTCCCGAGAGGTCCACGTGCGCGTCGTCGTCGTCTCCGGCCAACCTGCGTTGACCCTTGCCCTGGGGACGCAGATCCCCGGATGCGAAGCGGTCGGGGTTGCCGACCTGGGCGGCGTCGTGGTTGCTGCCGAAAGGGGCGACGCGGTGCTGCTGGACCTCGGGGCAGGGGAGGAGCCCCTTGCCTGGGTGGAGGAGCTCCGGGAACGAAACGTGCACAACGGTGTGGTCGTGGTGGGCCACCTGGAGCCTGAGGTCGAGCCCCCCGACGGCGTCGTCGTGCTCGAGCGCCCCTTTTCGATCCGGGACCTCGCCGAGGCGTTCGAGTCGGCGGCCACCTACCACCCCCACCAACCCCCGACGCCCGAGCCGGAGCCCGAGCCGGAGCCCCACCGCCCGTTTTCGATCGGCGACCTCGCCGACGCACTCGGGTCGGCGACCAGGGCCCGACC
>CAZSQF010000019.1:3858-8543 GCA_964608935.1 uncultured Actinomycetota bacterium
CGTTTTCGATCGGCGACCTCGCCGACGCACTCGGGTCGGCGACCAGGGCCCGACCGCGGCCAGCATCGAAGCCTGAACCAGCATCGAAGCCGGAGCCTGAACCAGCCCCGGAACCTGCCCCGCCGCCACCACCGCCACCGCCGAAGGCACCTGAGTCGGTCGAGCAGCCCCCGACCGATGAGTCCGTGCAGACACCGCAAGCCGACGAGGTGCCGGACGCGCCGGTCGAGGCCGAGCCCGTGCCACAGGCTCCGCCCGAGCCCGAACCCGAACCGACGGTGCAGCACGAAGCCGAGCCGTCGGTCCCGTCCGGCCTGGACATCTCCCAGGAGGCGAAGGCGCTCCTCCGACGCCTGGGCGAGAAGGCACGGTCGGTGGTCGAGCCCCGCGAGGCACCACCCCCGGCCGAGCCCGCGCCGGAACCGCCCACGCCTGAGGACCGTCCTGCCGAACGCACACCGCCGCCCGCCGTAAGGCCCAAGCACACCGCGCCTGGCCGTCCGGCTGGCCGGATGTTCGCCCGGCTGCGCGGAGCGAGCGAATCCGCTCCCTCGACTGCTTCGCGCGCCAGTGACGATCCCGTCGGAGATCTGCCGGCACGCCTCCGATCGGGGATCGAGGCGGGCCGACAGCTCGACACGCTGCTGCGCGACGTGCCTGCCCTCACCGACGTCGCCGCCTCTGGTCAGCTGATCCTCGACGAGGTCAAGGCGGAGCTCGCGGTCGGCTCCGCCGCCTTGGCCGTGGTGGGGGAGGGGGGCGAGCTCGAGGTCATCGCCGGCGAAGGCCTGACTCCCGGCGAGGCGGTGACGCGAGTGAGCGCCGACCACCCGTTCCTACGACGGGTCCGGCGCGAGGGCGGAGCGTTGATGGTGTCACCGACCGACGACATACGGGGGCTGCTGTCGGGCCTGCCCGCGTCGCGCTGGCCGACGCTGATCGCAGCGACGGTGGTGATCGATGACCGCATCGAGGCGTTGGTGCTCGTCGGCCAGGAAGGGGAGGGGAACCCGGCGGACGTGCGACGGCTGGGGGATCTCACCGACGAGTCGGCCCACCTCCTCGCGTTGATCGGGATCATCCGTCGGCTGCCGCGGTCGCACATCGAGGAGCAGGTGCTGCTGCGCTCATGGATGTACGCGGGACCGAGCACGGACCGCTACGCGTAGCGACGCGGCTACAGCCTGCTGGCGAGCTTGTCCCGGTCGAACTGCTGTACGCCGATCAGCATCAGCAATGCGGCGCCGAGCCACAACAGGCACCCGAACACGATCACGGTCGCGACGTTCAGCAGCATGATCCCCGTCACCTGCACGATGATCATCAGCACGAACGGGAGCACCACCAGCGAGCCGATCTGGTGGGCGGCCTGGAGGCTGCGGACACGACTCGACACCACCACCATCAGCGAGATGCCGAGGGCCGACACCCCCGGGGCGACCCAGAACGCGAGCGCGAGCCACATCGGGGTGGGGAAGAAGATGCGCCCGACGGCGTCGTAGGCGAGCACGTTGGCCAGCACCGAGTACACCGCGAAGCCGACCAGTCCGACCGCCAGCGCCGGCAGGTAGGCGGTCAACAGCTTGCCGACGAACAGGTCCTCGTCGTCGGTGGGGGTGTGGAGCAGCGCCTCGAGGGTGCGGCGCTCGCGTTCGCCGGCGAAGGAGTCGGCCGCGATCACCGTCGCCACGACCAGCGGCACGAGCAGGTACAGCGGGGCGACCAGGAACTCGAGCGCGGTCTGCTCCCACGTCAGCTGTGTATCCCCGACGGTTTCCTGCACGGACGGGAGAAAGTCCTCGAAGGGCGTCTGCCCGCCCCCGGACTCGGCGATGTCGCTCTGGGCGAGCAGGTCCGCGCCGAGCACCAGGAACGTGGGCACCACGACCAGGAGCAGGATCGGAGTGACGAGCAGGGGGATGCGCACCCCCCGGTTGCGCGCGACGATCTTGAGGTCCTTGCGCATCACCGCAGCGACCACCGGCCAGTTCATGGCGCCTCCCTCTGCCGGTGCAGCTCGAGGTAGACGTCCTCGAGGCTCGGCAGCTCGGTCGACACGTCGTAGACCGGCAGCTGTGCCTCGACCAGCGTGGCGACGATCTTCGGGACGTCGTCCCGGCTCGGGTGCTGCACGACGATGGTGTCGCCGCGGCCGTCGAGGTCGACCTGGCCGAAGCCGGCGGTGAGATCGAGGGCGCGGGCCGCGGCCGCGGCGTCGAGCGTGACGCGGGTCCGCCACCCGCTGTCGCCGACGCGTGCGAGCTCCTCGAGCGTCCCCAGCGCCTGGAGCGTGCCGTGCTGGAGGACCGCGACGCGGTCGCACACCTCCTGGGCCTCGGCGAGGTTGTGGGTCGACAGCACGACCGTGCGGCCGGTCTGGCGGGCGAGGCCGACGACCAGGCTGCGGACGTGCCGGGCGGCGACCGGGTCCATGTTGGCGGTCGGCTCGTCCAGCAACAGCAGGTCGGGGTCGTGCACCAGCGCGCGCGCGAACGCGGCCCGCTGGCGCATCCCCGCGGAGATCTCGCGCACCTGCCGGTCGCCGATCTCGGCGAGGTCGAAGGTGACGAGGAGCTCGTCCACGCGGCGCTCGATCGCGTACTCCTCCATGCCGGCGAACGTGCCGTAGGCGTGCAGGCTCTCGCGCACCGACAGGAAGTCGTCGAGGGCGGTCGACTCGGTCACGACCCCGGTGTGGCGACGAACCTCGGCGCCCGCCTCGTAGGAGAACAGCCCGAACACCTCGACCGTCCCGATGGTGGGGCGCAGCACCCCGTTGACCAGCCGCAGGAAGGTGGTCTTGCCGGCGCCGTTGTGGCCGAGGATGCCGAACACCTCACTGTGGTTGATGGTGAGCGTCAGCAGGTCCAGCGCGAGCGTGTCGTCGAACCGCCGCGAGAGCCCGCGCGTCTCCACGATCGGCTGCTGGTCGGTCACCGCCCCGTGCCCTGTCCGTCGTTGATGGGCGAGGGTACGTGGTCCTGAGGGTCTGCGAGGGTGACGCAGGGCGGAACAACCCGTAATATAACGATCGTGTGGCCCACCGTACCGCCGATCCAGGAGCCTCTCTCTCGTGTCCGAGCGGACGTCCGCGCCGGCCGGCAGTGGTCCTCGGCGCCGGCACGTCGGGCTGACGCTGCCACGGCACGTCAAGGAGCGCGTGCTCGAGGGCGCGGAACTGCTGGGGTGGCCGGTGGGACGGTGGGTGCTGACGGCGGCGGCCGAGCACGGGCCGGCCTTGCGGGCGCAGCTGGGCGAGGCGGCCGTGCGCCGGCGCCCGAAGGTGGCCGACGCAACGTTCACGGCGCTCTATCTCACCGACGACGAGCGTGACGAGCTCGACGACCAGGCGGTCGCGTGCGGGCTCAACCGCTCCGCCTTCGTGACCGCCGTGGCGCGGCTCGCTCTGGGGGAGGGGCTCCCCGACGTCCTCGCCGACCTCGGCAAGTGATACAGGCTGATTATTTCTGACTTTTTCCACACCTTGCCATGGGTGATCAAAGAATGTGCCGCCTTCTTGTGTCATCATGCTTGACACCGAACGCACGTTCGATACAGTGGCTTCCGACCGGCACACCGACCGACGAGTTCTCGATGACCACCACGAGCGCGACATCCCGCCGCCGGCACCTGCGCTGGGACGGTTTCGGGGTGGTCGCCAGCGAGGTGCCGGGCGAATACACGCATTCGGCCGGCTCGCAGCAGGGGGAGTCCAGTCTGGGGGAGTCGCTGGTCGGAGCGGTGGACCGGCTCGTAGCCAGGCCGGTGGACGAGCTCGACGAGCGCGCCATCGATCTCGAGCTCGGGCATGTCGAGACGGCGATGCGCAGGCTCGAGGCCCGACGCTGTCGCCTCGTTGCCTCGGCGGCCGACCGCCAGGCGCGCCGGGCGGCCGACACCGCGAAGCGCGAGGGCCGTGACCAGACCCGGGCCCGAGAGCGGGCGCGACGCGAGGCCGGCAATCGCCTGGCCGAGCAGCACCGCTGGACCCGCTCCGACGCCAAGCGCACGCTGGAGACCGGCCGCCAGCTGTCGGCCAACCCGGGCCCCGCGCTGGCGGCCTTCGACGCCGGGGCGCTTCCCCCGCGCCATGCCAAGCTGCTCGCCGACACGCTGAAGTATCTCGCCGGCGAGATCCGCCGCGACGCCGAGCAGCGGCTGCTGGCCGCGGCGGAGCGCCAGGATGCGGTCACCTTCGGGCGCACCTGCCGCAGGCTGCTCGCGCAGCTCGATGCGGAGGCGGCCGAGCACGCCCAGAGGCTGCGCAACGCCCGCCAGCGCGCCTCACTGGCCACCACCGAGGACGGCATGCTCCAGATCATGGGGCAGCTGTCCGGCCTCGACGCCGAATACTTCGCCACCGCGGTCCATGCCTTTCGCCGGCCCGATCAGCCCGGGGAGCACCGTCGGACGGAGCAGGCCACCGCCGACGCGCTCGTCGACATGGCCCGCGCCGCCCTGCGGGCAGCAGACGCTCCGGAAGTCCACGGGGTACGACCCCACGTCACGGTCGTCCTGGACTGGCAGACGATCCTCGCCCAGGCCGGTGTCGCAGAGGCCGAATGGTCCGGGCCGCTGCCGTTCAGCGAGATCCGCCGTCTGCTCGCCGACTGCGGCGTGTCACGCCTGCTCGTCGATCCGGACGGCGTGGCGCTCGAGGCCGGCCCCGAGGACCGCGCGGTTCC
>CAZSQF010000019.1:8643-21190 GCA_964608935.1 uncultured Actinomycetota bacterium
GCCGACACCGGGGACGCCCACGGCACGTTCGAGTCGTCCGCAGACTGGTACCTCGCCCAGGGAGCGAGCCGTTTCGGCGAGAACCAGGCGTTCGGGGCCGGGCTGTCGCCGGCCGGCGCCGTCGAGCTGTGGCGGAGCTCCTCCGCGCATGCCAGCACGATGTTCGACACCGAGCACACCCACGTGGCCGTGTCCGTGACCCGCTCCGGCGACCTCACCTTCTACACGGCCCAGTTCGCAACCATGCCCGGTGGCCATGAATCCGAGGGCGGCAGCGATTCCGATGGCTCGTCGTCCTCCTCGGGTTCCTCCGAGGACTCAGACGCCGAGGGCAGCCCGCAGGACACGACTGTTTCCGCTTCCCCGCCAGACGGTGACGGTTCTGCACCCGAGCTGACAACCGACGAACAAGTCGCCCCTCGCCCGCCCGACGATGACGCCTCCGCCCACGAGGTGACAGCCGACGACCAAGCCGCCCCTCCCCCGCCCGAGGACGAGTCGCGCAGTTACCGACCTGAAACGCCCGAGCTCGCCGGGCGCGTGCCCGACGAACCCGATGGCGACTCGTCGCAACACGCGGACGAGCCCGACGTGGCCGCTGTCGTCCTCGATGATCACGGCCGCGGTTCTCTGCACCACGCGGACGAGCCCGACGTGGCCGCTGTCCTGCTCGATGATCACGACGATCACGATCTCCACTTCTCGCCCGTCATGGCCGTGGCTCGGGCCGACACGATCCGGCTGGCCGCCGATGCTGACCCGGGCCGGGCCCATCCCACCACGGATGCTCTGCTGATCGGTCTGCTGTCGATTGGCGGGACCTGGGGGTTGCGCCGGCGGACGCGTCCGGACGCCGGCACCACGCCCCAGGCGTAGGCGCCGGACCGTCAGGTCATGCGCCGGAACCGGCGCACCGACAGCGGGACCATGACCGCGAGGATGGCCACGCACCAGGCGAGGGTCGCCAGCACCGGCTGCATGACCGGGCCCCCGACCGACAGGCTGCGAGCCGCGTCGGCTGCCAGCGTCACGGGGCTGTTCGCGGCGAAGCTCTGGAGCCACACCGGCATCGTCTCGACGGGCACGAAGATCGAGCTCGCGAACACGAGTGGGAACACGGCCACGAACCCCGCGGTCTGGGCCGCCTCGGCCCCCGGGACGGCCAGGGCCACGTAGGTGAAGATCCAGCTCAGCACGTACCCGAACAGCCCGACGACGAGCACGGCACCGATCGCGGCGAACAGGCCCTCGGTGAACCGGAACCCGATGAGGTAGCCCACCGCGATCATCAGCACGATGACGGCGAGGTTGCGGGTGAGGTCGGCGAACGTCCGCCCTGCCAGCACCGCCACCCGCGACATCGGCATCGAGCGGAAGCGGTCGATGACCCCGCGTTCGAGATCCTCGGCCAGCCCCACCGCCGTCTGGGTCGAGCGGAACGCCGCCGACTGGACGAAGATGCCGGGCAGCAGGAAGTCGATGTAGCGCAGGTCACCGGGCAGCGCTGCCCCGGCCACGCCGCCGAAGACGAACGTGAACAGGACCACGAACATCACTGGCTGGATGGTCGAGAACACCAGCAGCCGCGGCTGACGCACGAAGTGACGCAGGTTGCGCTTGGTCACCGTCCAGGCGTCGCGGGCCGCCCACCACACCTGGCGCGTCGGCGCCTCGGTCGTGATCGCGGTCATGCCGGTACCTCCTCGGCGTCGTCGGGTTGCGGTGGTGTGGGCCGATCACCCGTGAGCTCCAGGAACACGTCGTCAAGCGTCGGGCGGCGCAGGCCGAGGTCGCGCACCGCGATGCCCGCACGTCGGAGGTCGGCCGCCACCTCCTCGATCGTGGCGAGTGCGTTGTCGTCGTCGACGGCCACGAGCAGCCCCCGGGGCCCGGCCTCGGTGGAGGGCTGACGCAATGCCGCGCGTGCGGCCGGCCGGTCCTCCGTGCGGGTGAGAAGGATGTCGACGACCTGGCCACCGACGCCTGCCTTCAGCTCGTCACCCGTGCCCTGGGCGATGATCCGGCCGTGGTCGATGACCGCGATGCGGTCGGCGAGCTGATCCGCCTCCTCGAGGTACTGCGTGGTCAGCAGCAGGGTGGTCCCCTCCCCCACGAGCTGACGGATCACCTCCCAGATGCCGGTCCGGGACCGCGGGTCGAGTCCGGTCGTGGGCTCGTCCAGGAACATCAGTCGCGGCCGGACCAGGAGGCTCGACGCGAGGTCCAGTCGGCGGCGCATGCCGCCCGAATAAGTGCGGGCTGCTCGGTCGGCCGCGTCGCGCAGATCGAACTGCTCCAGCAGCTCCTCGGCGCGGTGGCGGGCCTCCGCCGATCGCATCCGGAACAGCTCGCCGAACATGCGCAGGTTCTCCCGCCCGGTGAGGAGCTCGTCCACGGCCGCCTGTTGGCCGGTCAGCCCGATGAGCCGTCGGACCGTGCCCGCGTCGCGCACGACGTCGAGGCCGAACACCTCGGCCGTACCGGCATCCGGCGGCAGCAGCGTGGCGAGGATGCGCACGAGCGTCGTCTTGCCGGCGCCGTTCGGTCCGAGCAGCGCCAGGACCTCGCCCTCGTCGATCGTGAGATCGACACCCGTCAGCGCCTCGGTGGCCCCGAAACGCTTCGTGAGATGGTTGACCGACACGGCCTGTGGCATGCGCGAACCTCTGGTGGACGATCGGATCGGTGAGCGGGGCCGCCGTCCGGAGTACCGGGCCCTGGCTCCGGGTGCTCACCCGGTCAGCGCCGGCTCCGACGATGCTCTTGCTCGAGGTCCGGCACGTCGATGATCTCAGGAGCATCCGAGGGGAGTGCACCCATCGTCG
Organism: uncultured Actinomycetota bacterium; assembly: GCA_964608935.1. Taxonomy (GTDB): domain Bacteria; phylum Actinomycetota; class Nitriliruptoria; order Nitriliruptorales; family Nitriliruptoraceae; genus CAZSQF01. The sequence continues at coordinate 11,469 of CAZSQF010000019.1, forward strand.
TCAGCAACGCGAGCTGATCGAACTCGGACACGACCCGATGGATCCGCCCCTCGTGCACCTCGCAGATCAGCGTTCCGGTGGCGCGGACGCGTCGGCCGGTCGGTGCGAGCGCCGGTGCACCAATGAGGTCCGCAACCGTCGGGTCGAGCTCCTGGCGACCGGTGTGGGAGCCCTCGAAGGTGTAGTGGCAGGCGATCAGATCGCCGTCGACGAGCCACAGGTCGGCCGTCAAACCGCGGTTGGTGAACACCTGGCAGAACTGCGACATCGATTGGTAGAGCCCCGCCCGGTCGTGGCGCCGACCACGCTCGCGGTACTCGACGTCGGGGGCCAGAACGCGGTCGAGCAGGGCGAGGTCCCCTGTCTCCCAGCCTCGCAGATAGGCCTGGACGAGATCGGTCGGTGACTGGCTGTCCACGCGCACTCCCGGTCCTTCGAATCACTGGTCGGTCCCGTCGACAGCATCGAACCAGGTGGCCGGCCCGGGCGCCATGGCCGGCTCGGACCGCACGGCGGAGACTACTCAGGTGTACTCGATCAGCAGGACGGCCTGGGTACCGGGCTCGAGCGCCTCGTAGACGTGGGGCAGGTCACCGGGGAAGCTGGCCAGGTCGCCGGGGTCGAGCTCGACGGGCGCGTCCTTCGGTCCCGTGCACAGTCGCCCGGCCGTGACCAGCACGTGCTCGACGGCTCCGTCGACGTGGGCCGCCGCGTCTCGTTCGCCGCCGGGATCGAGATCGAGGCTGTAGAGCTCGACCCGGGCACCGTGCGCCGTCGACGCGATCAGATGCGCCCGCATCGACGACGCCTCGGCGTCGACCCGCGGCGCGTCGCCCGCGCGAACCACACGCACCGGCGGGCTCGGAGGCTCCAGCAGCGTCCCGAACGGAACCCCCAGCGCACTCGCCAGTGCCCACAGCGTCTCGATGCCCGGATTGGCCTCGCCGGCCTCGATCGCGTGCAACGTCGACTTGCCGATCCCCGCCTGGGTCGCCAGCTCGGCCAGGCTCTGCCCCGAACGCGTCCGCAGCTCGCGGACCGTCTCGGCGATGCGCTGGCGCAACGCACCCGGCACCGCCGGCATCACGGTTCGATCCGCGTTCATGCCCACGGCCCATCCTCCTTGCGATCGTTGCGTAGTGCCGCCGCCGCTGCCTGGTCATCAAACCGGACGTAGCGTCCTGTGCGTCGAACGCACCCCGGCCTCGCTGGCCTGGCTCCCACGGCGCTCCTCTGGTACAGAATACCGGACGATGAGTTCCCTGATCCGAACGGTACCGGCGCCCCGCCGGCTCGATCCGGTCGTGGCCAAGGCCCTGCCGGTCGGGCTGGCCGTGGGTGCGTTCGGCCTGTCCTACGGCGTGCTCGCCGTCGCGGCGGGCCTGTCGCCACTGCTGGCGACCGTGTCCAGCGTGATCGTGCTGGCCGGTGGGTCGCAGTTCGCCTTCGTCGGCGTGCTCGCTGCTGGCGGGAGCCCGATCGCGGGTGCGGTGAGCGGCCTGCTGCTCAACCTGCGCTATCTCGCGTTCGGGTTCGCGATCGCGCCGCACCTGCCCGGCGGGCCGGTCTGGCGTCGGGGACTCGACGGCTACCTGGTCGTCGACGAATCGGTCGCCATGGCCCTGTCGGGGCCGCCCGGTGCGGTCGCGCACCGGTTTCGCATCGTCGGCCACACGGTGGTGGCGACCTGGATCGGCGCCACGGCCCTCGGCGCCTATGGGGGGCAGCTGATCGGCGACCCCCGGACCTACGGCCTCGATTCGGCGTTCCCGGCCGGGTTCGTGGCGCTGCTCGCCCCGTGGCTGCGGACACGGCAGGGACGTCTCGCCGCAGCCACAGGGGCGTTGCTGGCGATCGTGCTCACGCCCATCACACCGCCGGGTGTGCCGATCCTCGCGGCCGGCCTGGGCGCCGTGATCGCGATGCGCATCCCAGAGCCACGCGGCGCGCGCCCGCAGGACCACGTCAGCACGGGCGTCGGCGCGTGATCTACATCGCCCTGGCGACGCTCGCCCTCGGAACCTACGCCGTCAAGGCGGTCGGACCGCTGCTGTCCGCGGGCCGCGACCTGCCGCCCGCGCTCGGGCAGCTGGCGACGCTGCTGCCGGCGGCCCTGCTCGCCGCCCTGGTCGCCAACCAGACCCTGGCCGACGGCACGGCGCTCACGCTGGACGCCCGCATCGTCGGGGTCGGCCTGGCTGCCGTTGCCGTTGCGCTCCGTGCCCCGTTCGCGGTCGCCGTCCTGGTCGGCGCCGTCGGGACGGCCGTCACGCGCCTGCTCGGCTGGGGGTAGCCGGCCCGCTCACAGCTCGTCGCGGGCGTAGGCGCTGGCGAGGCTGTCCGCGTACTCGTTCCAGCGGTTGCCGGCGTGTGCCCGGATCCACGCGAGCCGGATCTCCGGACGCTGTTGGAGCCGCTCGTACAGGGGCCGCACGAGATCGAGGTTCTCGACCGGACCGGCCTTGCGCCGCCACCCGCGCGCCTCCCACCCCGGCGCCCACTCGGTGAGCGTCCGGACCGCGAGGTTCGAGTCGGTGTAGACCGTGACGGGCGTGCCCTCGGGCACGAGCTCGATGCCCTTCAGCAGCGCCGTGAGCTCCATCCGGTTGTTGGTCGTGTGGACCTCGTGCCCGTGGACCTGGGCCACGACCTCGCCGCCGACGACATAGACGGCACCCCAGCCGCCCGGCCCCGGGTTCGGGTTGGCCGACCCGTCGGTGAAGACGCCGGTGTCGGGACCGTCGTCGTAGCGATCGAGCACCTCGTCGAGCGTGAGCACCTCGCCGCCGGGACGGCCCCGGCGCGCGCCACGCTTGCTCGAGGGCGCGGAGCGGCGCTGGAAGCACGCCGGGCATTCACGTGGCTGCCAACCGGGGAAGCGGGCCAGCAGCTCGTCCGGCGGGGAGAAGGTCGCGCCGCACGTGACGCAGGTCGTGGCCGTCATGCTGACGGCATGCGAAAGAGCCCGGGCCTGGTCAGGACAGCCGGCGCTCGCTGCTGAGCAAAGAGCTCCCGAACACGTCCTTGGTGTAGCGCCCGGGGCGGCCGCGCGACAGCAGGAACTCGACGGGCTCACCCTGGAGGTCGAAGCCGACGGTCAGCCCGCAGTCGGGGCAGTGGTACTTGCCCATCCCGCCGCCCTCGCCCACGAGCTCCTGCTCCCCGTCGCAGCGGGTGCAGCCGCGGTGCGTGGGCACGTCGGCGATGGCCGTGCTGCCACCTTGCGTCATCGGCTCGTCCATGTCCCTAGCGTACCTGCCGGAGGGGGATGTTCGGGCAACGGATGTTGGCCGGGTCGTGGCCGTCCGGCCACGACACTACGTCGCAGGCCGGTCGGCGATGGCTCCGCAGACCACGGCCCGGGCGCCGCCGTCCGTCCGGATCAGGGCGATGCGCCGCCCGGTCGGCCCCCGTGGCGGACTCCCCAGTCCCTGCCAGAAGCCGACGGGATCGGCCTCGAGCCCGTGCACGGAGACCTCCACCGGCGCGGGGGACGCGCTTGCGAGCCACCGCCGGACGGCGGCCGGCCGTGCCGGGAGCACGGCCTCGACAGGCCGGACGTCGTACCACGGGCTCGGGAGCGGCGCGGCGTCCACGGTCAGCAGGGCCCGCCGGTCGGCGATACGCCACGCACCGATCTCCGCCCCGATGGCGTCGTGCAGCCGGGCGCGGACCGCCGCCGGCGCCACCTCGACGAGGTAGGCGCCGACATCCCCGACCGGCAGCCGTGCGACCCGGCCCCGCCGTGACCGGTGATGGCCGCCGGGGAGCAGGGTGCTGCTCGCAACCGTCGCCGTCGCCCGGGTGGCCCCGAGCCAAGCGACGGCCTCGACCAGGTCGCCGCCCACCTGGATGAACTCGAGCTCGGCGCCGTCGGGCAGGTCCGGATCATCCAGCGAGACGCCCGGCGAGAGCACCACCGCCATGCCCCTCGCCCCGGCGTGTGCGACGACGAGGTCGCCGACCGGGGGCTCGTAGTCGGCGAGCCGGCGCGCTCGGCGGCCCGACCGCCGGCGGCTCGGATCGACGTGGACGAGCACGTCGGGCGGCGGCAAGGTTGCCAGCGCGTCACCACACCGGGTCCGGACCTCGAGCCCCCGGACGGCCACATTGTGCTCGAGCAGGACGAGACGGGCCGGGTCGCGGTCGACCGCGGTCACCTGCGCCCCGGTGGCGGCCAGCGCCAGCGTGTCCCCACCGACGCCGGCGCACAGGTCCCACACCTGCGGGGCGACCAACCGCCTCGCGCGCCACCGGGACACCTCGGGGTCACTGGCCTGCTCCAGCGCCTCGGGGGTGAACAGCAGCTGGTCGGCATCGGCCCAGCGAGCTCGCGCCTGCATCCGGGCGCGCGCGGCACCGACGGCGGCGATGGCCCGAGCCGACGCCACCCCACCGTCACGGAGCCGGCTGTTGACATGCAGGTCGCCCTCCCCCGCGTCGAGCTCGGCCGTGACCTGATCGACCGTCCGTCGACCGTCGTCGCTGACGAGCCAGCGCGCGTCGGCCTCCGCCAGCCCACCCACTCGGCGCTCCTCCTGCCCGGGACGGCGTCTCCCGTCCACGGCACGCTATCCGGGCCAGAAAGGTCCTATGCGTCCACCGTGACCGCCCCTAGAGTGAGGCGCGAGTACTGCCACGCGGCGGTACAGCACCCGACGGGAGGCACAACGAACCATGTCACCTGCCAAGAAGGCCGCCAAGAAGTCGACTCGGAAGTCCGCGGCCAAACGGCCCGCCAAGAAGACCGGGGCGAAGCGCACCGCGAAGAAGGCGACCAAGAAAGCCGCCAAGAAGGGGACCGGCAAGAAGGCCACCCGCAAGAAGGGGACCCGCAAGAAGTCGACGGGACGGCGGGCGTCTGCCGCGGCCGGCAATCTCGTTGTGGCGACCAAGGTGCGGCAGGCGGTGCGAGGACACAACGCCCGCATGTCGAGCGAGCTCGTCGACGCGATCAGCGCCGAGGTCGAGGACATGGTGGCCAAGGCCGCCCGGCGGGCACGCGAGAACGGACGCTCGACCATCCGTCCGTCGGACCTGTAGCCCCAGGGCTCGAGCACGTGGGACCGCTCTCGAGGCGGTCCCACGTCCATTTGGCGCCCGGATCGGACTTCAGTCGGTTCGGCACAGGTCGATGCGGTCGCCCTGTGGCGGGCCGGTACGGTGGCGGCGATGGAGATCTTGCAGCTGCACCTCCCACTCGACCAGCTCCCGGCCGAGCCGGTGCTCGTCGCTGCGCTCGACGGCTGGACCGACGCCGGCGAAGGCGGCACCGCCGCGGCCGACGCGCTACGTGACGCGTTCGAGCCCACGGTGGTCGGCCGCTTCGCGTCGGACGCGCTCTACGACTACCGCGACCGCCGGCCACAGCTGTCCATCGACCGCGGGGTGCTCGGCGACCCCCAGTGGCCCGAGCTGGTGGTCGAGCTGCTGACCCCACCGTCGGGTCCGGCGCTGCTGCTCGTGCACGGTGCCGAGCCGGACGTGTCGTGGCAGACCCTCGGTGCCGACCTGGTCGAGCTCGCCCGGCACGTCGGCGCGTCCCGCTACGTCGGTCTGGGCGCGGTCCCGGGCCCGATCCCCCACACGCGACCGGTCCAGGTCATCTCCACGTCGAGCGACACGAACCTGCTCGACCGCCTCGATCGCCCCCACGAGCAGGTGGTGGTTCCGGCGTCGTGCCAGGTCGCCATCGAGGCGCTGCTTCGCGATGCCGGGCTGACCACCCTCGGCCTGTGGGTGCGGATCCCCCACTACGTCGCCGGCGAGTACCCCGAAGCCGCCCGCGCGCTGCTCGAGCGCTTCTCGTCGCACCTCGGCACGCCCGTCGACCTCAGCCCGTTCGATGCCGCCGTGTCCGAGAACCGAGCCAAGCTCGACGTCGCCGCATCGTCCTCCGAGGAGGTCACCGACCACGTCCGCCAGCTCGAGCAGCTCTACGACGCCGAGCAGGAGGCCGAGCGCCAGGCGAGCTTCGGTGGCAGCCCGACCTTCAGCGAGGAACAGGTTCCCAGCGCCGACGAGCTCGGTGCCGAGATCGAACGGTTCCTCAAGGGCCGCACCGACTGACGCTCGCCTGCGGATCAGATCCGGAACGACAGGTCGGCCTCGATCTCGGCGACGTCCATCTGCGCCTTCTGGAGCCGCCCGCTGTAGTCCCAGTTCATCGATTGCCAGCGCGTCACCTGCTCGAGCACCCACACACCCGACTGGCGTGCGCCGTTGCCCGACCGGCCGTTGCCACCGAACGGCAGGTGCGCCTCGGCACCCGACGTCGAGTTGTTGACGCTGAGCATGCCGGCGGTGCACCGCTCGCGGAACCGGAACACGTGCTTCGGGTCGGTGGTGTAGATCGCCGCGGACAGCCCGTACCCGTGCCCGTTGGCGAGGTCCATCGCCTCGTCGAAGGTGGAGAAGGTCGTGATCGGCACGATCGGGCCGAACGTCTCGTTGGCGTAGAGCGCGTCGTCGGGAGTGACGCCGTCGACGATGACGGGATGCTCGTACAGCCCCGCGTCGGGGTCACCCACGAACCCGGCTCGAGGGCGCTCAGAGGTGATGCGTCCCGTCGCCGACGACCCCGACACGCGATGGTGCGCCTCGATGTGCTCGAGCCACCGCTCGAAGGTGTCCGTGAAACGCTGGCTGATCATCGGGCCGTACAGCACGTCCTGGGTGGGGTCGCCGATGGCGGCCTCCTCGACGGCCTTGGTGAACCGTCCGAGGAAGTCGTCGTGAACCGATTCGTGGACCACGGTCACCCCGAGCGAGGTGCAGCGCTGGCCGGCGGTGCCGAAGCCCGAGAACAGCGCGCCTTCGACCGCCAGGTCGAGGTCGGCATCGGGCATCACCACGAGCGGGTTCGTGCCGCCGAGCTCGAGCGTCGGGGCGACCAGGTGCTGCCCGCAGAGGGCGGCGATCGAGCGCCCGACGTCGACCGACCCGGTGAACCCGACCTTGTGCACGTGACCCGCGGCGAGTGCCGCCTCGAGCCCGCGTGAGGTCTGGGGACCCTCGGCGAGGACCAGCTGCACGGCGCCGGCCGGGATGCCGGCCGCCCGGATGCACCGCGCGAAGGCGTCCGCGATGGCCGGTGCGTACTCGGCCGGCTTCCACACGACCGTGTTCCCGGCGAGCAGGGCCGGCACCAGATACCACGACGGCACGGCCATCGGGAAGTTCCCGGCCGTGATCACCGCCATCACCCCGACCGGGTTGCGGAAGGTGAACAGCTGCTTGTCGGGCATCTCGGAGGGGACGGTGTGCCCGTACAGGCGCCGCCCCTCGGACGCGAAGAAGATGCAGGTGTCGATCGCCTCCTGGACCTCGCCCAGCGACTCGCCGAAGGGCTTGCCGATCTCGCGGGTGATGAGCGCCGCCAGGGCGTGCTTGTTCTCGGTGAGGATGCGGGACAGGTCGTGGATCGCGACACCCCGGACCGGGGCCGGGACCGCGGCCCACTCGGGTTGCGCGGCGGCGGCACGGGCTGCGGCCCGGGCGAGGATGTCGGCGTCGGCGAGCCGGACGCGGCTGACCACCTCGTCGAGTGACGCCGGGTTGGTCAGCTCCACCGGGTCGCGTCCGGCGTCGACGTGCTCGCCGTCGACGATCGAAGCGAGATCGAGCGTGTCGGTCATTGCGAACCGCCTTTCGCGACGGGTCAACTGGGACGGTCGCCCGTCAGCGCGGCGACGACGCGGTCGAGCGCCGCGAGGGCGTGGTCGAGATCCTCCTCGGTCGCGGTCAGCGACGGGCGCAGGCGCACGCTGCGCTCGCCACAGCCGAGCATGAACACGGCTTCGTCCTCGAGCAGCCGCTGGACCACCGCGTCACGCGTGCCTTCGTCGGGCAGGTCGACGGCGCACAGCAGCCCTCGGCCGCGCGGCTGCGACAGCGCGTCGTGGCGCCCGGCGAGCTCCTCGAGCTGCTGGAGCAGCTTGGCGCCGACGTCGGCCGCACGCGCGACGAGGTCGTCGCGCTCGATCACCTCGAGGACCAGCGTCGCACGCACCATGTCCACGAGCGAGCCCCCGAACGTCGAGTTGATGCGGCCCGGCGCGTCGAACACGTGCCCGGCGACCTCGTCGAGCCGGCCTCCCGCCATCACGCCGCAGACGTGGGTCTTCTTGCCGAACGCGACGAGGTCGGGGATCAGGTCCAGCTGCTGGTAGGCCCAGGCGGTGCCGGTCACGCCGACCCCGGTCTGGACCTCGTCGCACACGAACAGCGCATCGTGGTCGTGCGCCAACGCGTGGAGCTCGGCCAGGAACCGGGCCGACAGGTGCCGGTCACCGCCCTCGCACTGGATCGGCTCCACGAGCACACAGGCGACGTCGCGTGGCTCCGCAGCCAGGATCGCGCGCGCCTCGGCAAGCGCACGGTCCTCGGCGGCGACGTTCGCGGTGGCGTGCTCATCGAGCGGGAAGCGCAGCGCCGGCGTGGTGATGCGGGGCCAGTCGAACTTCGGGAAGCGGGCCACCTTGACCGGGTCGGTGTTGGTCAGGCTCAGCGTGTAGCCGCTGCGGCCGTGGAAGGCGCCGGTCAGGTGCAGGACGCGGCCGGCGTGCGCGGGATCGCGCCCGTTCGCGTCGTTGTGCAGCGCCTTCCAGTCGAACGCCGCCTTCAGCGCGTTCTCGACCGCGAGGCTGCCGCCCTCGACGAGGAACAGATAGGGCAGCGCCGGGTCACCGAGGACCCGCTGGAAGGTCGTGACGAAGTCGGCCAGCTCGGGCGTGTACACGTCCGAGTTGGACGGCTTGTTGACGGCGGCCCGCGCCAGCCGCGACAGCGCCTCGGGGGTGGTCAGGGCCGGATGGTTCATGCCGAGCGCGTTCGACGCGAAGAACGTGAACATGTCGAGATGGACCGCGCCGGTCCGGGCATCCACCAGCGTCGCCCCGGCGCTGGCCTCGAGATCCAGCACGAAGTCGTAGCCGTCGACGAGCAGGTGGCTGCCGAGCGCCGGCAGCACGTCGTCAGGATCCATCACGGCCACCACCCTCCACCACGTGCGGCGTCGTACGTCGTGGTCACGGTAGACCGGGGGTTTCGACCGCGACATTTCGCCGGACGGCGGCGGACGATGGGCGCACACCCCACCCAACTAGGCTGGAGGCACCCGGACGAGGATTGCCATCCCGTGCGCATCGCCGTCACCGGCTCCATCGCCACCGACTACCTGATGACCTTCCCGGGTCGGTTCGCCGAGCAGCTCGTGGCAGACCGGCTCGACCGCGTCAGCCTGTCGTTCCTGGTCGACGAGCTCGAGGTGCGGCGCGGAGGGGTCGCCGCCAACATCACCTTCGGGCTCGGCCAGCTCGGGCTCAACCCCGTGCTCGTGGGCGCCGTCGGACAGGATTTCGAGGGCGATTACCGGGCGTGGCTGCGCCGGCACGGAGTCGACACCTCGGCGGTGCACGTGTCCGACCTGCGCCACACCGCCCGGTTTCTGTGCACGACCGATGCCGACCAGAACCAGATGGCGTCGTTCTACGCCGGCGCAATGGAGGAGGCACGCTTCATCGAGCTCCAACCGGTCATCGATCGTGGCGGCGAGCTCGACATCGTGGTCATCTCGCCCAACGACCCGGAGGCGATGCTGCGGCACACGAGCGAGTGCCGGCAGCTCCAGGTCCCGTTCGTCGCCGATCCGGGCCAGCAGCTGGCCCGCCTGGAGGGCGCCCAGGTGCGCAGGCTGGTCGACGGTGCCCGCTACCTCATCA
>CAZSQF010000020.1:0-21054 GCA_964608935.1 uncultured Actinomycetota bacterium
CACGAGGCGGTCGCAGCCCTGCGTGCGCTCGGGTTGCGCACGGTGCTGCTCACAGGCGACAACCGGGCCACCGCCGACGCCGTCGCGGCCGAGGTCGGCATCGACGAGGTCATCGCCGAGGTGCTGCCGGCCGACAAGGACCGGATCGTCCAGCAGCTCCAGGCCGAGGGTCGGCTGGTGGCGATGGTCGGCGACGGGATCAACGACGCGCCGGCGCTCGCGCGGGCGGATCTCGGGATCGCGATGGGGACCGGGACCGACGTGGCGATCGAGGCCGGCGAGGTCACGCTCGTCTCCGGTGACCTGCGCGCCGCCGCCGACGCGGTGGCCCTGTCGCGACGGACCCTGCGCACGGTCCGTGGCAACCTCATGTGGGCGTTCGGCTACAACACCGCGGCCATCCCGCTGGCTGCGGCCGGGTTCCTGAACCCGATGGTGGCCGCGTTCGCGATGGCGTTCTCGAGCGTGTTCGTGGTGACCAACTCGCTGCGGCTGCGCCAGTTCCGCGGGCTGCGCGCGCCGGCTCCGACGGGTCGCCAACGAACCGAACGCTGGGCGCTGCGGCTGGCGTTCGCGGTGCTCGTCGGCGCCGTGGTGCTCGTCGGTGTCGAGTTCCAGCGCAGCCTGCTGCCGGGTCGGATCGTCCCCGTGACGATCGAGGACGGCGGCATCGTCCCGGCCGTCGTCCCCGCCGCGCCCGGCGAGAAGGTGACCTTCGAGCTGCGTGCCGGCGAGCCGGCCGAGTTCCTGCTCGTCCCGGCCCACGCGCTCGACGTCGAGGCCTTCGAGCACGGCCACGACGACGGCGGCCGGAGGGTCGGGACGGTCGTGCCGTCGGATACCACGGTCCGGTTCACCTGGACGCTCCCGGACGACGCTGGCGAGCTCGAGGACCTTCGAATCGTGGACACCGCCACCGGTGCGACGGCGACCTTCCGGCCTACCGGTGGCTGACCACCACCTCTACGCTCGCCGGCGACCGCGGTAGGAGGCGAGGTGGCGGAGCGGCTGGTGGTCATCGGCGGCGACGCGGCCGGCATGTCGGCGGCGTCGCAGGCGCGCCGCCGGCGTGGCGCCGCCGACCTCGACATCGTCGCGTTCGAACGCGGACCCTTCACCTCGTACTCGGCGTGCGGGATCCCGTACTGGCTCGGTGGGCTGGTGGAGGACCGTGCGGCGCTGGTGGCGCGGCCACCGGAGGTGTTCCGCGAGCGGTTCGACATCGACGTACGGACGCGCCACGAGGTCACCGCGATCGACCTCGACGCCCGCGCCGTCACCGTTCGTGCGCTCGACGCGGGCCGGGAGAGCGTCGAGCCCTTCGACCAGCTGATGGTCGCCACCGGGGCCGTGCCGGTCCGGCCACCGGTCGCCGGCATCGATGCGTCGGGGGTGGTGGGGGTCCAGACGCTCGAGGACGGCCAGCACGTCCTGGACGTGATCACCGAGCGGGATCCGCGCCGGATCGTGGTCATCGGCGCCGGCTACATCGGTGTCGAGATGGCGGAGGCGATGTGCCGGCGCGGCCTCGAGGTCCACGTCGTCGCCCGCAGCACCAGCCCGATGGCGACGATGGATCCCGACCTCGGCGATCGGATCGCCGACGGGATGCTGGCGGCCGGCATCCGGCTGCACCTCGGTGCCGAGGTCGACGGGATCGAGGTCGGGGACGACGGCTGGGTTCGGGCGGTGGTCGCCGACGACCAGCGCTTCGACGCGGACCTTGTCGTCCTGGGTACCGGGACGCGTCCCGCCAGCGACCTCGCGGCAGCCGCCGGCATCCCGGTCGGTGACGAGTCGGGGCTCGTGGTCGACGAGCGGCAGCGCACGCCGATCGACGGGGTGTGGGCCGCGGGCGACTGTGTCGAGTCGTTCCATCGCGTCAGCCGCCGACCGGTGGCCATCGCGCTCGGCACGGTCGCGAACCGGCAGGGACGGGTCGCGGGCATCAACCTCGGCGGCGGGGAGGCGACCTTTCCCGGCGTGCTCGGAACCGCGGTCACGCAGGTGTGCGGGGTCGAGATCGCCAGGACCGGGCTCGGGGAGCCCGAAGCGGCCGAGGCGGGCCTCGACGCGGTCGCCGCGACCGTGACCTCGACGACCCGGGCCGGGTACTACCCGGGCGCGGGCGAGCTCGACCTCAAGGTGGTCGCCGAACGCGGTTCGGGCCGGCTGCTCGGTGCCCAGATCGTGGGCAGCGAGGGCACCGCCAAGCGCATCGACGTCCTGGCCACCGCCATCTGGAACGGGATGGACGCGGCCGGGGTGGCCGAGCTCGACCTGTCGTACGCCCCACCGTTCTCGCCGGTGTGGGACCCGGTGCTCATCGCCGCGCGCAAGGCCGCTGCGGCGGCGCGGGGCGCCTGACGGGCGGGACCGCCCTGGCGTCAGGCCTTGCTGCGGGTGCTGCGCGGTCGGCTGTCGGTCGCGTGCTTCTCGATGAAGGCGATCACCGCGCCCGCGACGTCCACGTTGGTGGAGGCCTCGATGCCCTCGAGACCCGGCGAGGAGTTGACCTCGAGGACCACCGGGCCGTGGTTCGAGCGCATCAGGTCCACCCCGGCGACGTTGAGACCGAGGATCTTGGCGGCCCGCTTGGCGGCCGCTCGCTCCTCCGGCGTCAAGCGGACGCGCTTGGCCACGCCGCCGCGGTGGACGTTGGAGCGGAACTCGCCCGGAGGCGCGGTCCGCTCCATCGCCGCGACGACCCGGTTGCCGACCACGAAGGCGCGGATGTCGCTGCCGCCGGCCTCCTTGATGAACTCCTGCACGAGGATGTTCGCGTTGAGCTGGCGGAACGCGCCGATGACGGACTCGGCGGCCTTCTTGGTCTCGGCCAGCACGACCCCCATGCCCTGGGTGCCCTCGAGCAGCTTGACCACCAGCGGCGCGCCGCCGACGAGCGAGATGAGCCCGTCGAGGTCCTTGGTCGAGTGCGCGAAGGACGTCACCGGCAACCCGACGCCCTCGGCCGCGAGGAGCTGGAGCGCCCGCAGCTTGTCGCGGGATCGCGAGATGCCCTGCGACTCGTTGGTCGGGTACACGCGCATCATCTCGAACTGTCGCACGACCGCGGTGCCGTAGAAGGTGTGGGTCGCGCCGATCCGCGGGATGACCGCGTCGATGCCCGTCAGCTTGTCGCCGCCGAACCACATCGCCGGTCGGTGCGAGGTGATGTCGATCACGCACCGCAGGTAGTCGATGATGCGCACCTCGTGCCCGAGCTCCTCGGCCGCCTCGCGGAGACGACGCGTCGAGTACAACTGCGAGTTGCGCGACAGGATGGCGATCTTCATCGACGCTCTTCGGTCGGACGGCGTATCGGTGTCACGCTACTAGCCCGGGTTCGGAGCCGTCCCCGGTAGGGTCAGCGCGCCGGTCGTGGGCGAGGAGTGGAGCGTGCCGAACCTGGTGCCGTCGGTCGTGCTGGCCCTGCTGGTCGTGCTCGTGGCACCCCTGTGGCCGTGGAGCCGCGGTTGGGGATGGCCGCCGGCAGGCATCCTGGCCATGGGGCTGGTCACGATGCTGCTGTTCTCCTGGTCGGTCGTGCCCGACTGACGGCCGGGACGCCCGCCTCGCGTCACTCCTTGGCGGCGGCCTTCTTGGCCCGCTTGGTCTCGCGGACCCGGGCCAGCGTGTCCGCGTCGGTGACGTCGGCGATCGACCGGTAGCCGTCCTGGCCGTACTCGCCGGCCGCCTCGCGCCAGCCGTCGGGGGTGACGCCGCACTGCTTGCCCAGCAGGGCGACGAGCACCCGCGCCTTCTGCTGGCCGTAACCGGGCAGGTCGACGAGCCGCCGATAGAGCTCGTCGCCGGTGGCGGCGTCGCGCCAGACGGCCTCGGCGTCGCCGTCGTACTCCTCGACGAGGTAGCTGGCCAGCGTCTGCACGCGCTTCGCCATCGAACCGGGGTAGCGGTGCAGCGCCGGCTTCTCGCGGAACAGCTCCTCCAACCGCTCGGGATCGGTGTCCGCCACGGCGGTGGGCTCGAGCGGGCTCCCGAGGCGCTGCGCCAGCCGGTGCGGGCCGACGAACGCCTGCTCCATCGCGATCTGCTGGTCCAGCAGCATGCCGACCAGCAGCGCGAACGCGTTGTCGGACAGCAGGGTGTCGGCGTCGGGGTCGCCCGTGAGCGTGAGCGTCGGCATCCTCAACCTCCGGGGGGTCACGCGTCCAGCGAGGAACCTACCCGTTCGCCGGCTCGTCCTCGCCCTCGGCGTCGCCGTCCCCGGCGCCATCGGTGTCGCCCTCGAGCACGACGGCGAGCTCGTCGACGAGCCGGGCCGCGATCGGGGCGGCGACCGCACCGCCCGAGCCGCCCTCCTCGACCAGCACCGCGAAGCCGTAGTCGCCCCAGGAGCCGGCGAACCAGGCGTGTTCGACGCCGCCCTGGGCCTGGGCCGTCCCGGTCTTGCCGTGGACGTCCGAGCCTGTGCCGGCGACCTCGGCGGCGGTGCCGGTGCCCTGGGCGACCACGGCCCGCATCATCTGCCGGAGGGCGTCGAGCACCCCGTCGGCGAGCTGACGGGACTCCCCGGGTCCGTCGTCGGTCAGCAGGTAGGGCTGGTGCCAGACCCCGGTCCGTGCGGCTGCCGCGACCGTGGCCAGGTGCAGCGGCGAGGTCTCGACGCGCGCCTGGCCGAACGCCGCCGCCCCGACCTCGGCCCGGTCCGTCGGATCCGGGAAGCTGCCGCCGCTCGCGGTCAACGGGACCATCGGTTCGACCCCGAACCCGAAGCGTTCCGCGGCGGCGGTCAGCTCCTCCGCTCCGAGGTCGGCCCCGAGCGGCGCGAAGGTGGTGTTGCAGGACTCGGCGAACGAGTCGAGCAGGCTGATCGTGCCGAGCGCGCGGTCGCCCGAGTTGCGGATCGAGAGCCCGCCCACGGTCACCTGACCGGGACACTCGACCTGGTCGTCGAGCGCCATACCGGCGGCGAGCAACGCCTCGGCGGTGACGATCTTGAACGTGGAGCCGGGCGGGTAGCGGCCCTCGAACGCCCGGTTGAAGCCTCCGAGGGGGCGGCTGGCACTGCCGCGGATGGCGCCCGAGCCGGCGTCGACGACGACCACGCCCGTCGGCCGCTCGACGGTCAGCAGCGCGTTCTCGATGGCGGTCTGGACCTCGACGTCGAGGGTGGTCTGGATCGGCCCCGACGGGTCGGCCTGGTGCTCGGAGATCGTGCGTCGCACCGGCCCGCCGACGCCGTCGCGCAACACGATCCGGACCAGGTCGCTGCCGACGAGGTCGGCCTCGAAGTGGCGCTCGAGCCCGAACTGCCCGACGTGGTCGCCGGCCTGGTAGGGCTCGCCGAGCTCCTCGAGCTGCTCGGCCGTGGCCTCGGCGACCCGTCCGACGACGTGCAGCGCAAAGTTGTCCGCGTAGAGGGCCCGGCCCTCCTGGGTGCGGCGCAGGATCCCCGATGCGGTGCGCAGGATCGGGCCGGCGCGGTCGGCCCGATCCGCGGACACGGTGATGACGGGGTAGAACCACCCGTCGACGAGGTCGTCGCGTCCGAGCAGCCGCTCGGCGGTCGCCCCGGAACCCGGCAGGGCCTCCTCGAAGGCCTCCACGACCGCGTCGACGTCGTCCACCGCGGTCGGCTCGAAGCCGAACGTGACGAGGTCGCCCTGGCCCGCGAGCTGGGTCCCGTCGGCGGCCAGGATCGGGGCCCGTTCGACCGGCTCGTCCTCGAGGTCGAACACGAGGCCGGACGCCAGGTCGGGATGGATCGCCTGCGGGGTCCACACGACGGCCCACTCGCCGCGATCACGCAGGAGCTCGACCTCGACCTCCCAGGACACCTCACCGCCGAGCTCGTCGCCGAAGAGGGTGACGGTCACGGGAGCCACGGCGCGTCCGTCGACGGGGTGGGCGAGCTCGCCGGCGCTCAGCTCGAGCCGATCGGGCGCCAACGCCTCGCGCAGCTGCGCGTGCATGGCGCTGAACCGCTCCGGCGGGTCGCGGACCAGGAGCGCCATCGCCACGTGGTCGCCGGCCTCCCAGGCCTCGAGGTAGGCCGTCAGCGTCGCTGCCGGGTCGCTGCCGGGCTCGTCCTCGCCCTCGAGCGCGTCCTGGAGCAGGTTCCATCCCAGGAACACGGCGACGCCCACGACCGCGAGGGCCATGAGCGTCGCAACGGCCTGGCGCACCACCATCTCCCGCGTCGTTCGGCTCCCGACGCTACCGCTCCGCGCGGACCGGCTCCGTCAGGCCGGCGGCGAGCTCGTGGCGTCGTCGACCGGCGCCGGGTCGGGAACGGCGGTGCGCCGGCGACGCCACCACGCCACTCCGACCGCGGCGAACGGGAGGCTGACCAGCCCGACCACCGGCAGAACGGCCAGCACGAACCAGATCGCGGAGTCCGCCAGCGAGCCGAGCGTCCTGGTCAGACTCGTGACCGCCTCGCGTGCGGTGTCGGCGGGGCTCCAGCCGGGGTCGCCGACCGGGACGGCCTTTGCCGCCGGCGCGATCCCGACGGTGATGGTCGACAGCGACACCTGGTCGGACAGCACCGTCAGCCGCCCCTGGAGGACGTCGATCTCGCTGCGGACCTCCCGGACGCGTTCGAAGATGCGCAGCAGGTCGTCGGGGTCGTCGGTGGTCTGGCGGATGTCGCCGAGCAGCTCGGTCAGCTCGCGCTCGAAGGTGGTGAGGTTGGCGAGTCGGGCCTCGAGGTCGGCGGCCTCGACCGTGACGTCGCGCTCCTCGATCCGGCGGCTCGACGGGCCGTCGGACAGCTGGTCGAGCTCGTCGAGCGTCGGCAGCAACCGCTCGCTCGGGACGCGCACGGTCACCTCGCCCGACAGCACGCCCTCGCCGTCCCGGTTGAGGTCGGCGGTCGCGACGAACCCGCCCGCCGCCTCGGCGATGCGTGTCACCTCGTCGACCGTCTCGGAGGGATCGGGGACCGCGAGGTCGATCCACGCCGTGCGGATCACGGTGCGTCCGAGCGTCGCGGTGGCCGGCCTGGCCGGTTCATCGACCACGCCGGCCTCGGCCCGGTCCTCCTGGGGTGCCGACGGTGCCGGCTCGCCCTCGTCGAATGCCATCTCGGGCTCGTGGGCGACGTCCGCCTCGACGGTCGCCATGTCGTCGTCGGCGGAGCAGGCGCCGATCAGCAGCGCGGCGACGAGCAGCGTCGCGGTCGTGGTCCGGGGCCATCGCACGGGTACCTCCTCGGTTGCCGGTCGCACAGTCGGACGCCGCGGCGGCCGTGGTGGTTCCGCCGTTCGCGCCGACGTTGGGCGGCAACGGTCGAATGGACCCGCCGCACCACGCATCCCACGGCTTCGATCGGGGGCCTACCCTGGTGGCACGCGCAGACGGAGTCCGAAGCGACGCCCATGGCCACCGACCCCGACACCTCCAGCCACTCGCAGTCCGAGCTGAACGCGTGGCTGGTCGAAGAGATGTACGAGCAGTACCGCGAGGACCCGTCATCCCTGCCGGACGGGTGGCGCGACTTCTTCGCCGACTACCGGCCGGACGAGCCCGCCCGCTCCTCACGCCCGAGCGACGGCAACGGGCGGGCCGGCGACAGCGACGAGGAGGCGCCGCGGCGCGCCGTCGGCGCCGTCCCCGAAGGCGCCGAGGCGAAGCCGATCCGAGGGGTCGGGGCCCGCATCGTCGAGAACATGGAGACCTCGCTCGGCGTGCCGACGGCGACGTCGGTGCGCGACGCCCCGGCCAAGCTGCTCGAGGTCAACCGCCGGATCATCAACAACTACCTGCGTCGCACCCGCGGGGGCAAGGTCTCGTTCACCCACCTCATCGCCTATGCGATGGTGCGGGCGGTGGACGACGTGCCCGCCATGAAGCGGACGTTCGCCGAGACCGACGACGGCAAGCCGGCCGTGGTCGCACGCGACCACTTCGGGCTCGGGCTGGCCGTCGACGTCGAGAACGACGACGGGTCGCGGTCGCTCTTGGTGCCGGTCGTCAAGGACGCGGATCGGCTCACCTTCGACGAGTTCCTGCGCGCGTACGAGGAGCTGATCCGAAAGATCCGTACCAGGAAGCTCGACCCGGACATGTTCTCCGGCGGGACGATCACGATCACCAACCCGGGCATGATCGGAACCGTCCACTCGATCCCCCGGCTCATGGCGGGCCAGTCGGCCATCTTCGGCGTTGGCACGATCGACTACCCGGCCGAGTACCAGGCCGCCGACCCCCGCACCCTGGCCAAGCTCGGCGTCGGCAAGGTCATCACGCTCACCTCCACCTACGACCACCGTGTCGTGCAGGGCGCGGAGTCCGGGGCCTACCTCAGCCGGGTCCACGACCTGCTGCTCGGCGAGGACGGCTTCTACGACGAGGTCTTCCGCTCGCTCGGGCTGCCGTACGAGCCCGCGCGCTGGCGGACCGACACCTCCCAGATGGACAGCGAGACCGACCTGTTGTCCAAGCAGATGAAGGTCGACCAGCTCGCGAACATGTACCGGGTCCGCGGCCACCTCATCGCCGATCTCGACCCGTTGCGGCAGGTGCCTCCGCACATGCACCCCGAGCTCGACCCGACCTACTACGGGTTGTCGATCTGGGACCTCGACCGCGAGTACCTGACCGACGTCGGCGGCGGGACCAAGCGGATGCCGCTGGGCGACATCCTCGGGGTGCTGCGGGACGCCTACTGCCGCACGATCGGGATCGAATACGGCCACGTCCTCGACCCCGACCAGAAGCTGTGGATCCGCGAGCAGGTCGAAGGGGTCAGCGAAGAGCTGTCCGAGGACGACCAACGGTGGCTGCTCGAGCGACTCAACGCCGCCGAGGCGTTCGAGAGCTTCCTCCACACCAAGTACGTCGGGCAGAAGCGATTCGGGCTCGAAGGGGCCGAGAGCCTCATCCCGCTGCTCGACATGGTGTGCGAGGAGGCCGCCGACGCCGACATCTCCGACATCGTGATCGGGATGGCGCACCGGGGTCGGCTCAACGTCCTCGCCAACGTGCTCGGTAAGGGCCACCAGCAGATCTTCGGCGAGTTCGAGGGTCACATCGACCCCGACACCGTTCAGGGGTCGGGCGACGTCAAGTACCACCTCGGCACGCGTGGGACCTACGAGTCGCGGTCGGGTGAGACCGTCGATCTGCACCTGCCGCCCAACCCGTCCCACCTCGAGGCCGTCAACCCGGTGGTCGAGGGCATCGTCCGGGCGATCCAGGACCGCTACGACCGCGGCGACGAGGTCGTGTTCCCGGCGCTGCCGCTCCTGCTCCACGGGGACGCCGCGTTCGCCGGCCAGGGTGTGGTCGTCGAGACCCTCAACCTGTCCCAGCTGCGCGGCTACCGGACCGGCGGCACGATCCACGTCGTGATCAACAACCAGGTCGGGTTCACCACCTCGCCGGAGCAGTCCCGGTCGTCGTTCTACGCCACGGACGTGGCCAAGACCGTCCAGGCGCCGATCCTGCACGTGAACGCCGACGACCCCGAGGCGTGCCTGCGCGTCGCGCGCCTCGCGTTCGCCTACCGCCAACAGTTCCACCGCGACATCGTCATCGACCTCGTCTGCTACCGCCGGCACGGGCACAACGAGGCCGACGACCCGTCGTTCACACAGCCGCAGATGTACGAGCTGATCGACAACCACCGCTCGGTCCGCAAGCTCTACACCGAGCAGCTGGTGCGTCGCGGCGACATCTCGATCGAGCTGGCCGAGGAGTTCCTCCAGGACTTTGCCTCCAAGCTCGAGACGGCGTTCGACGACACCAAGCAGGGGGCACCGCCCGAACCGCCGAAGGCGATCCGGCCCGTGGAGTCCAAGGGGCCGCTGCCACCGGTCGAGACCGGGGTGGACAAGAGCCGGCTCGACCGCATCGCCAATGTGCAGTTCGAGGTGCCGGACGGGTTCACGCGCCACCCCAAGCTCGACCGCATCTTCAAGAAGGCGCGCGAGCGCTACGAGGCGGGCACCATCGACTGGGCGCTGGCGGAGACGCTCGCGTTCGGGTCGCTCCTGCTCGAAGGCATCAACGTCTGGCTCGCCGGTCAGGACTCGCGGCGCGGGACCTTCTCCCAGCGCCACGCGGTCCAGGTCGACTTCAAGACCGGCGAGGAGCACCTGCCGCTGTCCACGCTGTCCGACGACCAGGGCAAGTGGTTCATCTACGACTCGCTGCTGTCCGAGTACGCCGCGGTCGGGTTCGAGTACGGCTACTCGGTCCAGGACAAGGACGCCTTCGTCGCCTGGGAGGCACAGTTCGGCGACTTCATCAACGGGGCCCAGATCACGGTGGACCAGTTCATCGTGGCGGCCGAGGACAAGTGGAACGAGACCTCCGGGCTCGTCATGCTGCTGCCGCACGGCTACGAGGGCCAGGGGCCCGAGCACAGCTCGGCACGGATCGAACGCTTCCTCATCCTGTGTGCCGAGGACAACATCCAGTGCGTCAACGCGACCACCGCGGCCCAGTACTTCCACGTGCTGCGGCGGCAGATGCACCGCGACGTGCGCAAGCCCCTGGTGGTGTTCACCCCGAAGTCGCTGCTGCGGTCGCCCCGGGCCTTCTGCGACCTGTCGGAGTTCACGGCGGGCCACTTCCACGAGACCCTCGACGACCCCGACTGGGTCGCCGGCGACCGTGACCGCGACGCCGTGCAGAGCGTGATGCTGTGCTCGGGCAAGGTCGCCTACGACGTGATGACCGCCCGCGACGAACGCGAGCTCGACGTCCCAGTCGTCCGCGTGGAGCAGCTGTATCCGTTCCCGGCCGACCAGATCCGCGACATCCTGGCGGCCTACCCCAACGCCAAGGACGTGTGCTGGGTCCAGGAGGAGCCGCAGAACATGGGCCCATGGGGCTTCGTGGACGGGCGGCTGTGGAACCTGCTCGAGGAGCTCGACGACGGGCGGGAGCTGCGTCGTGCCAGCCGCGTCCCCAGCGCCTCACCGGCCGCTGGCCAGCACGTGGTCCACGACCAGGAGCACGAGCAGCTGATGGACGACGCGCTCGGTCCGGCCGGCGCCGCGTCCGACGACTGACACTTCCTGGGCTGGATCCCAGTTTCTGTCCTCCAGCCCACGGTCTTGGCGCCAGCGCTGACACTTCCTGGGCCATATCCCAGTTTGGGGCCGCTCCCCCGCTCGGTTCGGTCGGTCGTCCGTCCACAGCCGTGCGCCGGCCCGATGCGCGCCCAAGCCCGGCGTCGGCCACGCTCGGGGACATGTCGCTGCCCGAACCCGCCATCAGCCTGCTCGAGGCGCAGCTCGGCGTGGTCGCCCGTCGGCAGCTGCGGCGCTGGTTGGGGGCGCAGCCGGTGGACGACCTGTTGCGCGGCCCGCGCTTCGATCGGCTCGAGCGCGGGGTCCACCGGCTGCGCGGCTCAGCCGGGCTGCCCGAGCAGCGGGCGATCGCGGCCGCTCTCCGGGTCGGCGAGGGAGCGGTCCTGACGGGGCCGGTGGTGCTGTCGCGCTACGGCCTCGACGGCTTCTCGGGCGATCATCCGTTCGAGGTGCTGGTCCCGCCCGGGCGGCGTCTGCGAGGCATCACGTTCCGCCATCGCCGCGACCCCGATCCGCGCCGGGCGACGGGCTCGCTCGGCGAGGTGGCGCTGGCGAGCCCGGTGGACGCGCTGATCGACAGCGGTGGGTTCGCCGGCGAGGTCGGCGAGCGCGCGCTACGACTCGGCTACGACCAGCTGCGGTGGCGCGGGCTGGTCACGCCCGCGCGCCTGACGAGCCGGATCGCGCAGCTGGGGCCTGGGGCCCCGGGCGGTGCGGCCCTGCTCGAGCTGTTCGACCTCGCCGGCCTGGAGCCCGAGAGCGACGGCGAGCGCGGCCTGGGTGTCCTGCTCCAACGGTTCGACCCACGGCCCGAGCCGCAGGTGTGGGTGACGCCGTCCCGACGGGTCGACTGGTACTTCCGCGCGGTCCGATACGGCTACGAGTATCTCGGGTCGGTCGACCACGCGCGGGTCTCGGGTCGGCTCGACGACGACCGTCGCGATGCCGAGCTGCGCCGCGAGGGCATCCGCCTTGGCTATGTGACCGCGGCGGACCTCCGCGACGAGGCGAGCCTGCTGGCCGCCGTCGCAGGTGCGCTGTCGGTCCGGGCACACGAGCTCGGGACCTCCCCGCCCGTGCTGCGACCGGTGTGACCACGCGCCACCGTGGCCGGCTCAGGCGGGCAGGCCCTCCAGGAACGAGCGAATCGCGGGATTCACCACGTCGGGACGGGCGAGGTTGGACGCCGGTGCCGCGTCGGGTACCTCGATGACGCCGCGGCAGTCGGCGACCGCCGCGCACACCTCGCGGGCGCGCTCGAGCGGGCTCGCGACCGCGCCGGCGCCGTGGACCACGAGCACCGGCATGGCCAGCTCGTGAAGCCGGCCGGACACGTCGTCGTGGTCGAGCGCCTCCGCGCCCTCGGTGCCGATCCGGCCGTCGATCAGCACCACCGCGCGAGCCCGGTCAGGGTGGAGCAGCGCGGCCCGCAGCGACAGCGATGCGCCCTCCGCCACGCCCGCCAGGACGGCTCGTTCGATGCCGATCCGGTCCAGCACGGCGAACAGGTCGCCGGCCGAGTCCCACGGGGTGAACGGCGCACCGTCGGCCGGCGTGGTACCGAAGCCACGCTGGTCCCAGGTCAGGACCCGGTAGACGTCGGACAGGTCCTCGACCTGCGGTGCGAACATCTCGTGGTCCCCGAAGAAGGCGTGGCTGAACACGATCGGCGGGCCGTCGCCGCCCGTGTCCTCGTAATGGATCCGCTGGTCGTTCACCTCGGCGAAGGGCACCGGGCACTCCTGTCGGTCGGTGGTCCGCTAGCGCGCTTGCCGTCATGGGGATCTCTGAGGCGGTGGAGCGCCAGCGTCGGTGTCCGACGGGGCTGACCCGGGACAACCGGTGTCGTCACGCTACCGTCCGGCTTCGCCGGCCAGTCGCTGCCCGTTCGGACGAGTTCCGCCTGCCACCTGATCGCGCGCCGCTAGCACGGTCGGCTCGACGAGGCTCGACCCCGGATCCACCCCGCCCGACCACCCGATACGTTCCCGGCTCGCGGGCCGGCCGGCTCGCGGTCCTGGCCGTCACCTCGGGGAGTCACGGCGTGTCCCATCCCACCGGTCCACCTCGTTGCGGCCTCCGGATAGCGGCGCTGCTGCTGTGCGCACTGCTCGTGGCCGCGTGCAGCGCCGCTCCGACGGAGCCGCAGGTCACCTCCCCGCCCGACGACACGCCGACCGACGACACCCCCGTCACCCCGACCGAGCCACCCGATCCCGATCCCGCACCCGAGGAGGACGCCTCCGACGAGCCCGAGCCGACCCCGTTGCCCGAGATCCCCGACGCCGTGCGAGGCGTCTATGCCCACGTGTACTCGTTCTGGGGTCAGAACTGGCACAACCTGGTGGACCTGGTCGAGACGACCGAGCTGAACGCGATCGTCGTCGACGTCAAGGACGAGGCCGGGACGCTGCTGTGGCCCATCGACCACCCGCTCACCGAGGCCGGGGGCGCCGACTGGAAGCCGGAGGGGGACCCGACCGAGCGCCTCCAGATGTTGCTCGATGCCGACGGGTGGCCCATCGCCCGGATCTCGTGCTTCAAGGACACGCTCGTCGCCAACGCCCGTCCCGACCTGGCCGTGCAGGATTCCGAGACCGGTGACACCTGGGTCGCGCGCAGCGACTTCGGCTGGCTCAACCCCTACTCCGAGGAGGCCGGCCAGTGGTGCATCGACATCGGGCTGGCCGCGGTCGAGGCGGGGTTCAAGGAGATCCAGTTCGACTACATCCGCTTCCCCAACGGCGGTGACGGCGACATCGACACGATCCACTTCCCGGGCGTGCCCGACGACCGGCCCCGCGACCAGTGGCAGCACCCCGACGCCATCACCGACTTCCTGGCGCGCGCGACCGAACAGATCCACGACGCCGGCGCCTACGTGTCCGCCGACCTGTTCGGGCTCGTGACCTACGACTTCACCTGGAACGCGCAGGGCACGGGCCAGGTCATCGAGGCGATCGCCGAGCACGTCGACTTCATCTCGCCCATGGTCTACCCGTCCCATTACGGCCGCGGCAACTACGGCCTGCATCCCCACCCCATCGAGCACCCGTACGAAACCGTCTGGAATTCGATGCAGGAGGCCCAGATGCGGGTGCAGGACCTCCACGCCGAGATCCGACCGTGGCTGGAGGACTTCCCCGCGCCGTGGCTCGGGTACGACCACCATCCGGACCGGCTCCGGGCCCAGCTCGACGCGACCTACGAGAACGGCATCGACGGCTGGATGCTGTGGAACGCCGCCAACCGCTACTCCGAGTCGGTCCTCGCCGCCGAGCTCGAATCCCGGGCGAACCCCGACTTCGCACCGCCGGCCCGCACCGCCGATCCGGATGCACCGCCCGGCGCCGACGAGGAGCGCCGCTGGCCCGGTCGCCCGCCGTGCGAGCGCACGGGGCCGCGCCTCCAGATCGGTGAGGGCAACCTGGCCGGGTCGACGCCTCCGGATCTGGCGCCGGCTGCGGACGACCCGGCGGCGTGCGAGGCACCGCCCGACACCGACCCGTCGGACGCCGACGACGCCTGACCTCGGAAGCCGGTAGCCATGCTGTTCCCGACCGTCGAGTTCGCCAGCTTCTTCGTCGTCGTGCTCGTGGGCAGCTGGCTGTTGATGCGGCACCGCACGGCCTGGCGGCTGTTCATGGTCGGGGCCAGCTACGTCTTCTACGCCGCGTGGGACTGGCGCTACGTCGGCCTGCTCGTCGGGTCGACCGTGGTCAACCAGCTCGTGGCGCGCGCGATCCCGCTCCGTTCGACCGAGCGGGGCCGACGGCTCGCGCTGGCCGTGGGCATCGCCGCCAACCTCGGTGTGCTGAGCTGGTTCAAGTACTACGGCTTCTTCGTGACCTCTGCCCGCAACACGCTGGGCGAGTTCGGGATCACGCCGCCGCTCCCGCTGCTCCAGATCGTCCTCCCCGTCGGGATCTCGTTCTTCACGTTCCAGGCGATGAGCTACGTCATCGACGTCTACCGGGGGCGGGTCGAGGTGGCGCCGTGGCTCGACATAGCGGTGTACCTGTCGTTCTTCCCCCAGCTGGTCGCCGGACCGATCGTGCGGGGCTCGGAGTTCCTCCCCCAGCTGCGCGAGCCCCGCAACCCACGGGCGATCCCCGCGGCACGGGCGTTCGGGCTGATCCTCAGCGGTCTGTTCAAGAAGGTCGTGATCGCCAACGCGCTGGGCACCCAGATCGTCGACGGGGTGTTCGCCGACCCGAGCCAGCACTCGGGCTTCGAGGTGCTGGTCGCGGTCTACGCCTATGCCGCACAGATCTACGCCGACTTCTCCGGGTACACCGACATCGCGATCGGCGTCGCGCTGCTGCTCGGTTTCTCGTTCCCGCAGAACTTCAACGCGCCCTACGCCGCGCTGTCGCTGCGCGACTTCTGGCGGCGCTGGCACATGACGCTGTCCCGATGGCTGCGCGACTACCTCTACATTCCTCTCGGTGGCAGTGCCCGCGGCCCCAGCCGGACGATCGCGGCGCTGATGATCACCATGGTGCTCGGCGGCCTGTGGCACGGCGCCGCGTGGACGTTCGTGATCTGGGGGGCCCTGCACGGGGTCGGTCTGGTGGTCGAACGCCTGACTGGCCAGGGCCACACCGACCCCGGCGGCATGAGCGCCGTCGAGGTCGCCGTGCGACGGCTCGTGACCTTCCACCTCGTGTGTCTCGGCTGGGTCTTCTTCCGTGCCGAGTCGCTCGGCGACGCCCTGTCGATGCTCGGTCGGCTCGTCGCCCCCGGGACCATGACCGTGGTCACTCCCGCGGTCCTCACCCTGATCGTGATCGCGGTGGGTGCGCAGTACCTGCCCCGCCGCCTCGGACCACAGCTCGAGGTCGCGGTCGCGCGCATTCGCCCGGTGCCCGTCGGGGTGGGGTTGGGCGCCGGCCTGTTCGTGGTCGACGCGCTCGGCCCCGAGGGCATCGCTCCGTTCATCTACTTCCAGTTCTAGACCAGGTCGAGGACCATGCGCACGCCGCTCCGACGCGATGACCGGGACGCCACCGTGGCGTCCGGGCCGTCGAGCGCGCCTCAGGCGCCGCGCTGGACGGCGGCCCAGGTGACCGTCGCCGTCCTCGTCGGCGTCACGGTGGGGGCGTTGCTCAACGCGCAGAGCCTGTTGGCCGTCGCGGAGCGGCAACCGTTCGGATGGCAGCGCGACGCCGCGGTCGCCGCGGCCCGGCCGCTGGCGGACCTCAGCGCCGCGTTGCGGCTGGATCGGCCCCGGTCGGCGGTCGACATGGCCCTCGGTCGGACGGGTGCCGAGGTCACCGAGGTGGGCGAGGTCGGCGGCGACGACACCCCGACCTCCCCCCCGCGGGACCCGCTGCCCGGGCCCGTCGAGGATCCCCGGACCACGCCCCCGGAGGTGGCCGCGCCGCCGGAGGAGCCCGATCCGACCGAGGAACGGCGCGGCCCGGTGACGGCGGACGACCCGCTGACCATGTATGTGGGCGGCGATTCGATGGTCGGCCAGTTCGGGATGGCCATGGAGATCCTCGCGAACAACACCGGCATGATCGCCACGACCGAGGTGAAGTACGAGTTCGGCAGCGGGCTGTCCCGGCCCGACTTCGTGGACTGGCCGGCACGGCTGGCCGGCGTCAGCGAGGAGCAGGACCCCGACGTGGTGGTCCTCTATTTCGGCGGCAACGACGCCCAGCCGCTCGAGCTCGACGGCACCGTGTACGAGCCGGAGGACGACGAGTGGCAGGCCGAGTACCGGTCACGCGTCGCCGGGCTGATGGACCAGCTCGACGCCGCCGGCCACCACGTCTACTGGATGGGGATGCCGATTCCGCGCAGCGAGACCATGGTGCGTCGGCTCGGCATGCTCAACGACATCTACGAGTCCGAGGCGGCCGGGCGCGACGCGGTCAGGTTCGTGCCCAGCTGGGACCTGTTCGCCGGGCCCGACGGGCAGTACTCGGAGTACCTCGAGGACGACGACGGCAACCTGGTCGACATGCGCCTCCAGGACGGCATCCACCTCACCACCGCCGGCGCGTTCCGCATCGCCCGGGTCACGATCGCGAGGATCATCGAGGACTTCGACATCGACGTGCCCGCAGACGACGAGTAGGCAACCTGTTCGGACGTCCCAGGCGGCAGGTCGACAGCGGGCGTGCGCTCCGCAAGGCTGGGCCACACCTCCCGACCGAGAGGCCACGACCGTGCGTGACGACCACGACCGCCTGCTGCCCCCCGAACCGATCGCCTCGCTCGACGCACACCTCGAGGCCGGCGGCGTCGGGATCGAGGTCGCCCTCGGACTGGATCCCGACGAGGTGATCGGCGTCGTCGAGGAGGCCGGACTGCGCGGGCGGGGCGGCGCCGGGTTCCCGACCGGGAGGAAGTGGGCTGGCACCAAGCAGACGGCCGCCGAATCCGACAGTCGCCTCACGCTCGTCGCCAACGCCGCTGAGGGCGAGCCTGGCACCTACAAGGACCGCGTCCTGCTCGAACAACAGCCCTACGCCTTCCTCGAAGGCGTCTGCATCGCGCTGCACGCGACCGGGGCGGCCGAGGCGTTCATCGGGATCAAGGAGAAGTTCACCCGCCCGCTGCGGCGCCTCACCGAGGCCCTCGAGGAGGTCGTGGCGGCGCAGTGGCCGGGAGCCGACCGGATCCGGATCGTCACGGGCCCCGACCTCTACCTCTACGGCGAGGAGACGGGCATGCTCGAGGTGATCGAGGGCAAGCTGCCGCTGCCCCGCATCGTCAAGCCGTTCGAGGCCGGCCTCGAGGCGACCACCACGGCGCCCAACCCGACCGTCGTCAACAACGTCGAGACGCTGTCCCACGTGTCCCGGATCCTCGCCAACGGCGCGGAATGGTTCCGTGAGGCCGGGACCGAGGAGTCGCCCGGGACGATGGTGTTCACCGTCGTCGGCGATGTCGCGAACCCGGGCGTGTACGAGCTCCCGCTCGGCACGACGCTGCGGACCCTCCTCGAGGACGTCGCCGGAGCCGAGGACGTCAAGGCGGTGTACTCGGGTGTGTCAGCCGCCGTCATCACCCCGGATGACCTCGACACCGAGCTGTGCTTCGACGCCATGCAGGACGCGGGGCTCGGGCTCGGCTCGGGCGGCTTCATCGTGTACGACTCGTCACGGCACATCGCCGACGTGCTGGGCGTGCTCGTCAACTTCCTGGCCGTCGAGGCCTGCGGCCAGTGCAACGCGTGCAAGCTCGGGAACACCGACATGGCGGAGCTCATCGCTCGCGTCCAGCGCGGCGAGGCGGTCCAGACCGACCTCGAGACCCTCGTCCGTCGGACCCACACGGTCACCGACCAGAACCGTTGCTTCTTGCCCGTCGGCTCCCAGCTGCTGGTCGGCAGCACCGTCGAGGCGTTCGTCGACGAGCTGGTCGCGACCGTCGAGGCCGGCGAACCGACGCCGGCCGATCTCCCGACGCCCCTGATCGACCGCATCGACGAGGACACGGGGCAGGTCACCTACGACGAGCGCTACCACCTCAAGCAGCTCGACTGGTCCTACGCCGACGAGGACCCCACGGACGAGCGTCTCCGGGCGCTTCGCGACGCCGACTGACCCCGTCCGCGCCTACAGCTCGTCGCGGCGTGGCGGATCGGCGCCGGCGCGCGTGCAGGTCACCGCGGAGACCCGGACCGCACGTCGGAGGGCAGCCTCGAGCTCGGCGTCCGACAGGGTCTCCAGGCCCCTACGGGTCAGCGCGTCGTGGTCGTCGAGCCACGCCAGCAACCCGGACGTGAACGCATCGCCGGCGCCGACCGTGTCGACCACCTCGACCGACTCGCCCGGCACGACGAGCTCGCGCCCGTCGGGCCGGACCGCGGCCGCGCCGTCCCGTCCGCGGGTCACGACCACCGCCGCGGGTCCCGACCGCGCCCACCGACGTGCGAGGTCGAGGGGGTCGACCTCGGGTCGCAGCGCGGCCAGGTCCTCGTCGCTGACCTTGACCAGGTCGACCCGCGCGACGGCCTGCTCGATTCGGTCCGCGTACGCGGGCAGGTCGTCGAGGACCGACGGCCGGACGTTCGGGTCGAGGCTCAAGGCGCCCCGGTGACCGCCGAGCAGCGCCTCCAGCGTCGATCCGGCCGGAACCGTGTCGAGCGTGACGGCGCCGAGCGACACGTGCAGCGCCGCGTCGGGCGGTATCCCGGTGCAGTCGGCCTCGGACAGCCCGCTGGCCGACGTGCCGTCGAGGTAGAAGCGGTAGCTGGCCCGGCCCGCGTCGTCGAGGTGGACCACCGCGAGGGTGGTCGGCTCGGCGGTGCGTGCGACGAGCCCGAGGTCGACCCCCTCGGCATCCAGCCGGCGCGACAGGCGCGCTCCGAAGCCGTCGGTGGACAGCCGTCCGAGGAACGACGCGGCTCGGCCGAGCCGACCGAGGCCGATCGCGACGTTGTAGGGCGAGCCCCCCGGCAGCGGAAGCAGCATCGCGTCACGGGGTGCCAGGTCGACCAGCGCCTCGCCTGCGACGACGATCACGCCGGTGTCCGGACGTAGGCGGCGGTGTCGGGCGGCAGCCACAGGACGTCCTGCTCGACGCGCGCCCCGTCCGCTGTCGCGTACATCATCTCCGTGTCCGTGGGCAGCTCCAGGCGGGCCTGCCCGTCGCCGACGTGTAGGGCCACGGTCACCGGTCCTCGGCGCACCGCCACGACCGGGCCGGCGTCGGTGAGCCATTCGACGGGCGTCCCGTCCGTGAGCCACGGGAGGCCCCGGCGGGCAGCGAGCAGGGCCCGCGTCCGCTCGAGTGGGGATCCGTCCCGACCGTCCTGCCGTGCCACGGTGTCCTCGTCTGCATGGTTGGCGCCGATCGGGAGCCAGGGCTCGCCGGTCGTGAAGCCGAGCGCGTGCCCCGGCTCCCACGGCATGGGTGTGCGTGATCCGTCGCGCCCGGCCGAGCCTGGATTGCGCACGCTGACCGGGTCGCGGAACACCTCGACGTCGCCGTCGGGCAGGCCGAGCTCGTCGCCCTGCAGCAGGTAGGGCATGCCGGGCAGGGCGCACAGCAGCGCGAAGTAGGCCAGCGATCGACGGCTGCCTCGTGCACCACCGCCGAACCGCGTGGCGGCCCTGGGGTCGTCGTGGCTCGACAGCGGGAGGGCGGCGGCCGTCCCGACCTCCTCCACGCACCGGCGAAGCCGGTCGCGGATCTCGTCGGCATCCCAGCTCAGGCGAAGCGCGGCGAAGCAGAACGCCCCGTGCAGCGCCCGACCGTCGGCGACGTACCGCGCGACGCGGGCCGGATCGAGCAGGAAGACCTCGCCGAGCAGCATCGCATCGTGTCGTTCGGCGACCCGGTTCCACCCGTGGTAGATCTCGAGGACCTCGGGCTGGTCGAGATCGTGCCGGTGCTCGTAGGCGTCGAAGATCTCCTCCGCAGTGGCGCCCGGCGGTGGACCAGCCGCGGGCTCGGGGTTGTCACGGAACCCGGGATCCTCCATCAGCGAGTGCGCGACGTCGATGCGCACGCCGTCGACCCCGCGGGCGAACCACCATTCGAGGATCCGTTCGAACTCGGCCCGCACCTCGGGGTTCGCCCAGTTGAGGTCGGGCTGCTCGGGCAGGAACAGGTGCATGTAGTACTGGCCCGTATCGGCGTGGTAGGTCCACGCCGGCCCTCCGAAGTGGCTGACCCAGTTGTTCGGTGGGCCGCCGTCGGGCGCCGGGTCACGCCACACGTACCAGTCGCGGTGACGCGCGTCCCGTGACCGTCGCGCGTCGACGAACCAGGGGTGGCGGTCCGAGGTGTGGTTCGGCACGAGGTCGAAGACGACCTTCAGCCCGCGGTCGTGGGCATCGCGGAGCAACGCGTCGGCGTCCGCCAGCGAACCGAAACGACGGTCCACGTCCCGGTAATCGGCGACGTCGTAGCCGTGGTCGGCCTGGGGCGACGGGCAGAACGGGGTGAGCCAGATCACGTCGACGCCGAGGTCGGCGAGGTAGTCGAGGCGCTGCCGCACGCCGGGGAGGTCGCCGATCCCGTCCCCGGTGGTGTCGAGGAACGATCGGATGTAGATCTCGTAGCCGACGCTGCCGTGCCACCA
>CAZSQF010000021.1:0-20548 GCA_964608935.1 uncultured Actinomycetota bacterium
CGATGAGCCAGTTCGACAAGGACGACGTCGCCGCGCTCGGGCTGCTCAAGCTCGATGTGCTCGGCGTCCGCATGCTGTCGGCCATGCGCCACTGCCTCGACCTCGTCAACGGGACCGGTGCCGGGGAGCTGGCCGGGCTGCCGGCGACGCGGGAAGCGGACCCGTCACTGCCGGGGCGGGACACGGACGGACGGCTGGACGTCGACGCGATCCCGCACGGCGACCCGGACACCTACGCCCTGATCCGCTCGACCCACTCGGTCGGGGTGTTCCAGATCGAGTCACCGGGCCAGCGCGAGCTGCTCGGCCGGCTCCAGCCCGACCGGTTCGGTGACCTGGTGACCGAGATCTCGCTGTTCCGCCCGGGCCCGGTCAAGGCCGACATGGTCACCCCGTTCGTGGCCCGCAGGCACGGTGAGGAGTCCACGGTCTATGCCCATCCGTGCCTCGAGCCGGTGCTGGCCGAGACCCACGGCGTGATCGTCTACCACGAGCAGGTGATGGGGGTGCTCGCCGCGCTGACCGGCTGCGATCTGGCCTACGCCGACCTGTTGCGACGCCAGCTGTCCGAGCCGCACAAGGTGGCGTCGATCCGTGGCTGGGTGCTCGCCCGTGCCGGTGACCGGGGGATGACCCCCGACCGTGCCGAACGCGTGTGGGACCAGCTCGCCTCGTTCGCCTCGTTCGGGTTCTGCAAGGCGCATGCGGCGGCGTTCGCGGTGCCGACCGAACGCTCGGCCTTCCTCAAGGCCCACGTGTTCCCCGAGCTCGCCGCCGGGCTGCTGACCCACGATCCGGGGATGTACCCACGGCGCCTGATCCTCGACGAATGCCGCCTGTTCGGGGTCGCGGTGCTGCCACCCGACATCAACCGGTCGCACGGGGCGTACACCGTCGAGGTGATCGACCGCGGGCAGGCCGATCACCTGCTCGGTCTGACCACGGCGGTCCGTGCTCGCCAGCGCGGGGAGGATCCGGCGGCGTCGCTGCCGCCGGGATGGAGCTGGCCCGACGACGCGCCCCACCCGTGCCCGCCGACTGGGATCGACAGCGGCGACGCGGGGGAGGGCTACCGCTACGCCGTCCGGGTCGGGCTCCAGGACCTCAAGGGTGTCACCGGCACGGAGCTCGACGCGGTGCGAGCCGCGCGTCCGTTCACCTCGCTGGCGGATCTGCGCGCCAGGGGCGAGCTGTCGCGCCCGAGTGCCGAGGCGCTGGTCGATGCCGGTGTGCTCGACCGCCTCGCGGGGATCGGACGGCGCGGCGGACCGCTGAGCCGACGGGCGGTCCGGCTCGCCGTCGAGGAGCTGTGGCGCGACGGCCGCGGCCGCCGACGGGCGGGGGCGGGGCCGCACGCCGAGCAGGCGGCGCTCGACCTGCACGCCGACCACGTCCCCCGGCTCCCCGAGGACCGCGAGGCCGATCGGGTCCGCGCCGAGCTCGCGGTCACCGGGATGGACATCTCGCGCCACGTCGTCAGCTTCTACGAGCCGCTGCTCGACGCGCTCGGGGTCACGCGTGCCTGCGACCTGCCGCAGGCACCGCCCCAGACGATCGTGCGGGTGGCCGGGGTGAAGGTCGCCGTGCAGTCGCCGGCGCAGCGCTCCGGGCAGCGGGTGCTGTTCCTGTCGCTCGACGACCGCACCGGTACGACCCAGACGACCTACTTCGAACGGGCGCTGCCGGCCTGCGCCTGGACGGTCCTGCACGCCTGGTTGCTGGTCGCCGAGGGACGCCTCACCCGGCGTGGCCGGCGCGGCGCGACGGTGACCGGCACCCGGGCCTGGGACCTGTCGCGGCTGTGGCGCGCGTGGCAGGAGGGCTGGCTCGATCGGGCGCTCGACGAGAGCGGCACCCCCGCCCCCCACGAACGGACCGCCTCGCGGCCGGCAGGCCTCGCGGCCAGCGAGTTCGGCCGGGGCAGCCACCGACGGCAGTAGCCTGTCGCCGTATGCAGCACATCGTCTGGGACTGGAACGGGACCCTGCTCGACGACCAGGACGTGGTCGTCGACGCGCTCAACGCGGTCCTCGACGACGCCGGGCTCCCGGCCGTCGACCTCGCCACCTACCAGCAGCTGTACACCCGTCCGGTCCGGGTCCTCTACGAGCGCCTCTTCGGTCGCCCGATCGATCCCGCGGAGTGGCAGCGGATCGACGACGTCTACCACGAGGGCTATCGGGCGGCGCTGCATGCGGCCCGGCTCGCGACCGACGCCGAGTCGGTGCTCGACGCGGTGACGGCGACGGGCCGCAGTCAGTCCCTGCTGTCGATGTACCGCCACGAGGAGCTCGTACCGCTCGTCGCCGAGCTCGGCATCCACGACCGGTTCGTGCGGATCGACGGACTCCGCGGTCCTGGCGGCGGGGTCAAGGCGCCCCACCTCGAGGCGCACCTCAAAGGGCTGGCACACGCCTCCGGGACCGATCCCCCGCAGGTGCTCGTCGTCGGGGATGCGCTGGACGACGCGGCCGCCGCCGCGCATGTCGGTGCCCACTGCATCCTCTTCGACGGTGGGTCCCACCCACGGGAGGAGCTCGAGCAGGCCGGGGTCCCGGTCGCTGCGACCCTCACCGACGCCCTGCACCTGGCCGGTCTCGAGCCCTAGACGGTCCGGTCACCTCTGGTGCCCGCGGCCGTGCCCGGTGTGTCGACCGGCAGCACGCGGGGCCCGGCCGTCGCGTCGTCGGGCAGCGCGGGGGCGCCGCGGAAGCGCAGGCCGACGGCCCGGGTACCGGGATCCCGCTCGACACGGACGTCGAGCAGCCCGGACGGCCACGTCACCTCGAGCACGTCGTCCGAGGTGGCGATCGTCCCGCCGAGCGTCGTCCAGACCCTCGCCGCTGCCGCGAGGTCGGTGTGGGACAGCGACGGCCCGAGCAGCGCCGGCGCGTCGGCACGCGGGGGCTCGGACCCCGTCCGGTGCGCCCGCTCGTCGGGGTCGTCCCCGCTCCAGGCGAGCTGGACCACGAGCCCGCCCACCTGTGAGGGACGCAGGAACGCCTCGTGCCACGCGTCGGAGGCCGTCGAGACGTCGACGACGTCGTAGCCCTCGTCGCGGACCTGCTGTGCCGCGGCGAGCAGGTCCGGCACCCTCAGCGTGACATGGTGCACGCGGCTGCCGTGGCGGGCCAGGAAGCGCCGGACGAAGCTGCCGGCGCCAAGCGCCTCGAGCAGCTCGAGACGGGCCCCGTTGGAGAAGCGCAGCTGCCGGACGGTGAACCCGCCGGGTTCGACGGCCACGGCGGGTCCGCTCCAGCCGCCTCCGAGGTCGTCGTGCCAGCGGCCCGCGGCCGCGTCGATGCTCGGCACGGCGACCGCGACGTGGTCGGGTGTGGCGGTGATCGGCACGGTGACGAGCGCTCCTCCGCGACCGTCCGGTCGCCCGAGGGACGACGCTACCGAGCGTCCACGGTGCCGACCAGACCCGCGAGGGACCGCTACCGTTGACGAACGCGCGTTCGATCCGTCGGGAGGTGGCCCGTCCGTGAACCGCCCGCCCGAGCCGATCCTGCACGTCGACATGGACGCGTTCTATGCCTCGGTCGAGCAGCTCGACGACCCGTCGCTGGCCGGGCGACCGGTGGCGGTCGGTGGCGAGGGTGGTCGGGGTGTCGTCGCGGCCGCGTCGTACGAGGCGCGTCGGTTCGGTGTCCGAAGCGCCATGCCGATGGTGCGTGCACGCCGGCTGTGCCCGGACCTGATCGTGGTCGGCAACCGGTCCGGGCGCTACCGCGAGGTGTCCCGGCAGGTCATGGACATCCTCGGTGGCTACAGCCCGATGGTCGAACCACTCTCGCTCGACGAGGCCTTCCTCGACGTGGCGGGCTCCGTGCGGCTGTTCGGTCCGCCGGTCACGATCGCCGGGCGCATCCGCGCGGACGTGCGGGAGCGGCTCGGGCTGCCGTGCTCGGTGGGGGTCGGGCCGACCAAGTTCGTCGCGAAGCTGCTGTCCGGCAAGGCCAAGCCCGACGGGTTGGCGCACTGGCCCGCCGACGAGGTGGGCCGGCGGCTGCGGCCGCTGCCGGTGTCCGACCTGTGGGGCGCCGGCCCGAAGACGGTGGAGAGGCTCGAGGCCTACGGCCTGCGGACCGTCGGGCAGATCGCGGACAGCGATCTGAGGACCCTGCAACGGGTCGTCGGCGATGCGCTGGGCAGCCAGCTGCACCAGCTCGCCCGCGGTGAGGATCCTCGGCCGGTGACCCCGCACGAGCCGGTCCGGTCCGTGTCGTCCGAGGAGACCTACGACGAGGATCTCGACGACCCCGAACTCCTGCACCGCCGCGTCCTGCACCTGGCCGAGAAGGTCGGGCGACGGTTGCGCCGCTCCGGGCTGTCGGGACGGACCGTGACCTTGAAGGTCCGCTTCGCCTCGTTCGAGACGGTCACACGGTCGGCGACCCTGCCGGCCGCGACCGATCGGACGCGCGACATCGCCCGGATCGCCGCCGACCTGCTCGACGCGCTGCGGCTCGAACGCGTCCGGGTCCGGCTGCTCGGCGTCGGCGTGTCCAACCTCGCCGACGGCGAGGCCGCGCGGCAGCTGTCGCTGGACGCGACCGCCGCGGACGTGGAGATGTCGTGGGGCGACCATCGGTGGGAACGGGTCGAGCGGATCGCCGACACCGTGGCGGAGCGCTTCGACGGGGTCGGGGTGTCGTACGCCGCGCTGCTCGACGACGACGAACCCGACGCCGCCCCGGGGTCACACGACGGGTAGGAACTCGACGGTGTTGCGCTGCCGTCGGCGGCGGTCGAGGTGGGCGGCCAGCTCCTCGAACACGGCGTCGCCCACCATCTCCCGCAGCTCGGCCTCCATCGACCGGTACACCGGCTCGGAGCCGACGAACGCCGTGTCGTCGTCGAGGCACCACCATCCGAACTCCGCGCCACCCTCGCCCCAGTGGCCGCGCTCGAACGCGGCGATCGTGTGGACCTCGAGCGGCTCGCCGTCGTTGGCGACCTGTTCGTCGATCGTGCGATGCAGCGGCACCTGCCAGCACACGGTCGGCTTGTAGGTCATGTGATGCTCGTGCCGCCCGAGGGCGAGGTGGTGCAACGCGCACCCCTCGCCGCCCTCGAAGCCGGCGCGGTTGAGGAAGATGCAGCCCCCGTCGACGATCCGCGTGCGAACCTCGCCGTCGCCGTCCCGGGTCACCGCGCCCTGTCGCCGCGCCTTCGCGTGGTACTCCATCGTGGCTGGGCCGAGGTCCTGGTCGACCAGACGTTGCAGCTCGTCGGGGTCCTCGTCGTCGTCGAGGTAGGCGCCGTGGAGGCAGCAGCCGAGGACGGGGTCCTGCTCGCCCGGATGGATCCCCTGGCAGCCGGCACCGTAGATGCAGGTGTAGGACGACAGGAGGAACGACACGTCGAACGTGAAGCGACGGTGGTCGTCGTCGGGGTCGCGGACGGTGACCCACTCGCGGTCGAGCAGCACGTCGTGGCCTCGTCGGCGTCGTGGGGCTGGCCGGCCAGCGTAGCGAGAGCCCTACCCTGGACGCCGTGGGGCCGGAGGACGAGGAGGGTGTCGTGAGCGATGTCGTCAGCTACGCGGTCGTCGACCGGGTGGCCCACGTGACCATCGAACGTCCGGACCGGCGCAACGCCATGGACCTCGAGGTGTTCGACCAGCTCGCCGAGCACGCGGAGCGGGCCGCCACCGACCGTGTCGGCGCGGTCGTCGTCACCGGACGCGGGGGCCATTTCTCGTCCGGGCTGGACATCGCCGTCCTGGGGTCGCGGCTCGCGGGCGGCCCCGAGGACGCCACCCACGGCATCGACCGCGAACTCATCGCCCGGCTCCAGGCGTCCCTGACCGCCTACGAGGACCTCGAGGTCCCCACGATTGCCGCGATCGAGGGCTACTGCTTCGGCGCCGGGCTCCAGCTCGCGCTCGCCTGCCACGTGCGTGCCGTCGCGGTCAGCGCCGAGCTCAGCGTGCTCGAGGCCCGCTGGGGGCTGGTGCCCGATCTCGGTGGCACGTGGCGGCTGCCGCGTGCGGTGGGGCTCGGGAGGGCGACCGAGATGGTGCTCACGGCACGCCGCGTCGGCGCCGACGAGGCGCTCGCCGTCGGTCTGGCGGAGCGCCGTCTGGGCGACGACCCACAGGCCGAGGCCCATGCGTTCGCGGCCCGGCTCGCGTCCGGGCCCGGAGCCCTGCGCCGCATCCCCCGGCTGGTCCGGGACAACCTGACCCGGTCGCGAGACGCGGCGCTGGCCGCCGAGGCCGAGGCCCAGCTGGTGTGCCTCGACGGACCGGACTTCCGCGAGGCGGTCACCGCGCACGTCGCGGACCGTGACCCGACCTTCGTCGGGCGCTGACCCCCGGCATTGGTCGGGTGGCCGGATGGACACAGCGCGTCAATCGCGCGGAACCGTCCGGATCGTGCCGATCCTGGCCGATGGGGCGTGCGGCGGGAACGCCCCGTCGGTACATTGCCAACACCGTCCGGCCCCCGGGAGACCGATGCCCCTATCGGAGCACGAAGAGCGGATCCTCGCGGAGATCGAGCGCCAGCTCGCGGAGGACGATCCGCGGTTCGTCGCGCGAGCCCGGCGGCGGCGTCGCGGGTGGTCGCGGGCCGCCCGACTACGGGTCGCGATCGCCCTCGGGATCCTCGGCGTGATCAGCCTGCTCGGGTTGACGTTCTCGTTCGCCCTCGGGGCCGCGGGCATGGCCCTGCTCCTCGCCGCCATCGTGCTCGGTGCGACTGCCCTCCGCGAACGCGAGGAGGAGGCCCAGCAGCACGTTCCGCCCGACGAGCGCACCTGACACGCGCCGCGACGGCGCGTGTCGACCCTTCAGTCACCGGCGCGTCCGCGCCGTAGCGTCGCGCCGGCCCTCCGCGCCGCCTGCCACGCGGCCCCGGCGGGGACCCGGACGGGTGCCACGAGCCGGTCGCGCGGCTCCACGGAGTCCCGCAGCGCGCGTTCGAGCACCTGCGCGAGCCGTTCGGCCTCGTCGGCCAGCGTGTCGTCGATGTCGCCGCCGAAGGCTGCCGCCTGGGCCAGCCCCCCGAACCGGTCGCTGTCGCTGTTGACGCGGCCCTCCTGGCGCCATCGCCGCAGGACCTCGGGTGCGGTCTCGGACGGGCGTCGTGGGACCCCGTGCCGCCGTGCCGTGCCGAGCACGCGCCGCTGGGCCGCCAGCACGCGGTCCGCGGGGCGTCCACCGAGCGGCCGCGATCGCTGACGGTGCCGCCACGAGGTCGTCGCCAGGCCGACCGCGGCGAGGCCGACCGCCGCGATCAGGGCGATCACCCAGGTCGGGACCGCGGCCGTCGTGGCGCCGGCGTCGGCCGCCTCATCCGGTCCGGACGCTTCCTGCTCTCCGGCAGGCAGATCGGGGGAGTCGGGGACCGGTTGGTCCTCGGGCAGGGCGTCGGCGAGATCCTCGAGCTCCTGCGCCTGCCGCTCCTGTTCGTTGATCGTCGGCGCCAGGTTCTGCTCGCTCGGCACGATGTGGGTCCGGTCGGAGCGGGGCGTCGGTTCGAACGTGACCCAGCCGTGGCCCGGGAACAGCACCTCGACCCACGCGTGGGCGTCCCTGGTCGACACGGTGTACTCGGTCAGCTCGAGGTCCGCCTCCGGGTCGGGCTCGGCGGTGACCCGGCCCGGCAGGAAGCCCACCGCGACCCGCGCGGGCACGCTGGTGGCCCGCAGCATGACCGCCATCGCCGTGGCGAAGTACTCGCAGTAGCCGACCTTGTCCTCGAGCACGAACCGCTCGAGCGCGTCGTCGCCGCGGAGCGCCGGCACGTCGAGGTCGTAGGTGAACTCGCTGTCCCGGCCGACGAACCAGTCCTGGAGGGCCAGCGCCTGGTCGACCGCCGTGGTCGCGCCCGCGTCCTCGTACACCGCCCGCGCCTGGGTCGCCAACGCGTCGTAGCTGTCGGGCAGCTCGGTCCACCGCGCCAGGGTCGCGTCGTCGTACGACGCCTCCCGGAGGGTCTCGACGCTGGGAGACGGCCGTGCTGCCTGGATGCGGTAGGTCATGCCCTCGCGGACCCCGACGCGGGGTTGTCCGCCACCGTCGTCGGCGACGGTGTCCCACGTCGCCAGAAAGCCACCGTCGGTCGACCACACCATGTCGTTGCGGGTGGGGCCGAGCACCCGGACCGGCTGGTAGGGCGCCGGCACGTAGATGTTCTCGAGCGCGAGCACCTCGACGTCGACGAAGACCGGCTCGGTCTGTGCCGCCGGCTCCTCCGGCGGCAGCACGTCCCGGGCCGTGTAGAGGTTGTCCGGGTCGGGTCGGTAGCTCCCCTCCCCGGGCGGGCCGAGCCGCCACGTGAAGCCGTCGAAGCTGTCGAGCCCCGCCAGCCGCAGATAGGTGCGTTGCTCCGAGCGGACCCGCAGCACATCCCGGTCCTGCGGCGTCTGGAGCCGTTGGGACACGTCCACGATGGGCTGGTAGCCGCGCGGGTCGGACCCGCTCGACAGGCTGACCCACGCGGGGGCGCCGTAGCCGGGGAGGATCGCGGGCAGAAGCACGGCCACCGACAGCGCCGCGGCACCGACGGTCAGCCCGGAGGTGGACACGGCGGGCTCGTCGGCAGTGTCGTCGCCGAGAAGCAGCAGCAGCCCCGCTGCCGCGAGCAGCGGCAGGGCCTGCGGCCACGTCCGCCCTGGTGCCATCGGTACCGACAGCGGGGCCGCCCACAGCACGATCGCCGGAAGCAGGGCGAGACCGGATCGGCGCCGCCGCACGGCCAGGTCGTGGGCGGCATGGGCGACGAGCCAGTAGCCGGAGGTGATGAGCAGCATCAGGCCCGGGAGTGGCTGGGTGGGCGCCGGCGTCTCCCGCAGCTCGACCAGGCTCTGGGCCAACAGCTCCCGGATCGCGCCTGCATCGCCCCGACCGGGTATCACCGACGCGTCGGGGACGTGCAGGACGATCGCGGTCAGGGCGAGCCCGACCACCGAGACAATGAATGCGGCGAGCCAACCGCCCCGGAGCCGTCTCACCAGGACCGCGATGGCCAGCGCGAGGCCGGCCGACAGCAGCGCGGGCCCGCGCCAGGACGCGTCGGTGAACACGCGGTCGTAGGCGGGCACGGTGGCGAGCAGGACGAGCGCCACACCGGCCGTCAGCACGAGGTCGCGTCGCATCAGCGCACCACCGCGCCGGCACGGCGGTGCAGCACCAGCTCGCGCCACCGGTCGTCGAGCCGGTCGCCGCTGCGCAGCACCGTGACCCGCCAACCCGCCACACGCAGCGCATCCGCCGTGCCGTCGGCGTCGGGCGTATCGGGACCGCCGCCGTGGCTCGCGACGTCCACGAGCAGTGCGACGCGGGTCGAGAAGCCCCGGCCCGCGCGCACGAGCTCACGCAGCTCACCGGCGCCCGGGACCGTGAGGATCGCGACCAGCGCCCCATCACCCGCGGTTCCCTGCGACATCTGACGCAGCAGCGCGACCAGGTCGACGGGCGCGGTGTCGATCTCGGCCAGCCGGTCGAGCCATTGCTGCCACGGCAGCGCGACCGGCGGGATCGTGGCGGGTCGGTCCAGCAGCACCACGCTCCGACCTCGGCGGGCCAGGTGGTGCACGGCGCTGGCCGCTGCCGTCACGGCCGTCTCGAGGCTCGCCGTGGGGCCGGACCCGACGTGGCGGGACGCCCGCACGTCGAGCAGCACGGCCGCGCGGGGATCCTGGGGCGCCTCGGGCTGCCGCACCATGAGCTTGCCGCGGTGTGCGGTGGTCGGCCAGTGCACCGTCCGCAGGTCGTCGCCGCGGACGTAGTCGCGGACGTTGGCCAGCTCCTCGCCGCTCGGGAGGGGACGGGGGCGACCCTCCCCGCCGGTGGTCGTGGTGCCCGCGAACGGCACGCCGTCGGGGAGGCGCCAGATCCGTGGGTAGATCACGATGTCGGCGCTGCCCGGCAGCACGCGTTCCCGGGCGACCAGGCCGAACGGGTCCCGCAGCCGGACGGTGAGCGGTCCGAGCTCGAACCGACCCCGATGGTCACCACGGACTGTGTAGGTGATGGTGGTCCGGGCTCGGGGGCCGAGCGGTCGCAGGGTGACCCGGGTGTCGTCGGCGATCGTCAGTGGTGCGCGATCGTGCAGCTCGAGGTTCGCGGTCGGCAGGCCCGCGGTGTTGACCAGGACCAGCTGCACACGCCCCTGGTCACCGGCGAAGAGCCGGCCCGGACGGACGCTGCGCTGCACCATGAGCTGGCTCGACGTCAGGGACGTGAACGCCAGGGCAACCGCGACCAGGGCGAGACAGCCGACGGCGGCCATCTGGAGCTCGGGGGCGCCGAACACGCGCGAGGCGACCCACAGGGCGGCGCCGGCGCCGATCATCCCCGTCCCGCGTTGCGTCAGCATCCGGGGTCCTCGGCGTCGTCACTCGGTCGGGGCGGGGACCCCGTCGACGACATCGGCGACGACGTCCCGGGCATCGAGGCCGGCCAGCTGCGCCTCGGGGCGCAGGATGAGGCGGTGGGGGAGCACGTGCGGTGCCAGCCCCTTGACGTCGTCGGGCACGACGTAGTCGCGTGCCTCGATCGCCGCTGCCGCCCGGGCGGCGCGGAGCAGACCCAGGGAGGCGCGGGGAGAGGCGCCGAGCTCGACGTCGGAATGGGCCCGCGTCGCCCGACACAGCGCAACCACATAGCGCTCCACCGGCTCGGCGACGTGCACGTCGCGGACCGCGACGATCGCTGCGGTCACCGTGGCCGCGTCGGCGACCGGGCGCACGGTCGCGAGGCGGTCGCCGCCGCCGTGGGTCCGAAGGATCGCGAGCTCGTCGTCCTGATGCGGGTAGCCGATCGCGACGCGCATCAGGAACCGGTCGCGCTGCGCCTCCGGCAGCGGGTAGGTGCCCTCGAGCTCGATCGGGTTCTGGGTCGCCATCACCATGAACGGGCGGGCGAGCTCGTGGGTCTGGCCATCGATGGTGACCGTCCGCTCCTCCATGGATTCGAGCAGCGCCGACTGGGTCTTCGGGCCGGCGCGGTTGATCTCGTCGCCGAGCACCACGTTGGCGAACACGGGGCCGGGTCGGAACTCGAACTGCCCCGTTTCGGGGGAGTAGACCGTGACCCCGGTGATGTCCGACGGGAGCAGGTCGGGGGTGAACTGCACCCGCGACACCGAGCAGTCGATCGAGCGGGCCAGGGCCTTGGCGAGCAGCGTCTTTCCGACCCCCGGCACGTCCTCGATGAGCAGATGCCCCTCGGCGAACAGGGTGATCAGCGCGAGCCGGACCGCGGTGGGCTTGCCCTCGACCACACTCGCGACGTTGTCCTCGATCGCGGCCAGTGTCTCCGACACGTGCTGGAGGTCCGGGCGCGCCCGGGTGTGTTCGCTGATCGTCACCCTGCTCTCCCCGTCGCCCCGGACGGTCGGGGGCGGCTCGGTCGAGCGATGGTAGCGACGACGACAACGCATGCTGCCGGGATGGACCGGTGCAGGCGTCCGGTCGAGCCCGTGTCGAGCGCACCGGGTTGACGTCGATGTCAACGTCGAGGACGACTACGGTGGTGGGTCCCGGCTCCGGGCGGAGGACACGGTGGACGCAGCGGATGCCTTGCGAGCGGAGGTGTCGTCGACACCTCGCACGAGCCGCGGCGAGCGCA
This sequence comes from uncultured Actinomycetota bacterium, assembly GCA_964608935.1. Taxonomy (GTDB): domain Bacteria; phylum Actinomycetota; class Nitriliruptoria; order Nitriliruptorales; family Nitriliruptoraceae; genus CAZSQF01. The sequence goes on from CAZSQF010000021.1 coordinate 11,588, forward strand.
CGGCGGCCCGGCTGCGGGCGGCGGCACGGGCGGTCTTCGCGGTGCGCGGATACGCGGCTGCCCGGGTCGAGGACATCGTGGCCGAGGCCGGGGTGAGCCACGGCACCTTCTACACCTACTTCGAGAACAAGGCCGCGGTGCTCGACGGGCTCATCGACGCGACCGCGGCCGAGCTCCAGGCCGTCGTCGACGAGCCGTGGGAGGGACCCGACGTCGCGGCCACGATCGAAGCGGTGATCGACCGGTTCGTCGGTGTGTTCCTCGAACACGGGGACGTGGTCCGGGTGTGGCTCGAGGCCAGCGCCCACGAGCAGCACTTCCGCACGCGCCTGCGCGACGTGCGGGCCGGCTACGTGGAGCGCGTCGCGCAGAAGCTCGAGCCCGCCCTCGGCGACACCCCGCACGACCCGGCCGTGGCGGCGGCCGCCCTCGTGGCGATGGTCGAGGGCTACGCGACACAGGGGATGGCCAGCGACGACGCCGAGCAGCGTGCGTCGGTGGTGGCCACGCTGTCCACGATCTGGTTCGGCGGTCTGACCCGGATGATCGAGCACGCCACCGCCTGAGCAGAGCCTGCGCTCGACGCGGCCCTGCCAAACCACCTCCACTTCGCCCCACCCGATCAGCTGAACGTGCCTTTCGTGGCCCGCGCTGGCCCCCTTCCTGGCGCAAATTCGTGCTCCTGGCCGGGTCAGGGCGGTGTCGTCACATCGCACCGGCTCGGGATTCGTCGCGCGAAGATCCGGCCCAAAAGGCCCTCTGGAGCGAGATCGTGCATTGACCGGGGTCACCTGGAGGCGTAGAGTGGAGCGATGTGGAGTAGAGCGGTGCGGTGGGACGTGCGTCATCCGACGGGCGGATCCCAGCGCCGGGACAAGGATGGGACGGGGTGTTCCTCGGAGAGCACCAGCACACGCTGGACGTCAAGGGGCGCGTGATCCTGCCCGCGCGCTTCCGTGAACGGCTGTCCAGCGGGCTCGTGTTCGCGCCGTCACAGGACCGGTGCATCGACGTCTACCCGCTGACCGCGTTCGAACGGCGGGTCGAGGAGCTGCGGTCGGTCCCGCGCGAGGACCAGCGTGCCCGCGCCTACCTGCGCGTGTTCCTCGCCGGCGCCCAGGAGGAGAAGCCCGATGCGCAGGGGCGGGTCACGATCCCGCCGCGGCTGCGTGAATACGCCGGCCTGGACAAGGAGCTGACCGTCAACGGGGCCGACGAGAAGGTCGAGATCTGGGATCGCGCCACCTGGGAGCAGTACCGCAGCCAGGCCGAGGACGCCTTCGCCAACCTCGACTCGCCGTTCACCGCCTTCTAACCGACCGACCGCACACCGACGCTCGAGGAGGACCGCGTGGCGCTCGACACGATCCCGGACCTGTTGGCCGCCATCGACCGACTGCCGGCCGGGGCACGTCGCGAGGCGCGGGAGCGCGTCGCCGCCGCGGTCGAGCAGCCGGCGCCGGCCGCCAGGGTCGCCCTCGGCCTGCTCGCGCTCGACCTCGTCGCCGAGATCGAGCCGACCGAGCTGATGATCGACCTGACCGAGCCCGCCACGGTCGCGGCCAACGCGTGACGATGCCGACCGTGACCGCCACGCCCTCCCACGCCCCGGTGCTCGTCCACCGGGTCGCCGAGCTGTTCGCCGACGCACCGGACGGCGTGGTCGTGGATGCGACCGTGGGCGCCGGCGGCCACGCCAGGAGCATCCTGGAGGCCCGACTGGCCCGATACGGGCAGGCCCACCTGGTCGGGCTCGACCGCGACCCGCACGCGTACGAGCTGGCTCGCGCCGCGCTCGCCGACCTGCCGGCCGACGCCCGGGTCGACCTGGTCCGGGCGCGGTTCGACACGCTCCGCGAGGTCCTCGACGAGCTCGGCGTCGGGCGGGTCGCCGGCGTCCTGCTCGATCTCGGCATCTCCTCGATGCACGTCGACCAGCCCGAGCGGGGGTTCAGCTACCGCCACGAGGGCCCGCTGGACATGCGCATGGACCCCGATCTGCCGACCAGTGCCGCGGACCTCGTCAACGGGCTGGACGCCGGCGAGCTCGCCCGCGTGCTGCGCACCTACGGCGAGGAGCGGCACGCGCAGCGGATCGCGCGCGCGATCGTCGCCGCCCGGCCCCTGACCACCACGACCGAGCTGGCCGCGATCGTCCGTGACGCGATCCCCGCGAGCGCCCGACGCACCGGCGGACACCCCGCGACGCGGACCTTCCAGGCCCTGCGGATCGCGGTGAACGACGAGCTCGAATCGCTCGAGCAGGCGCTGCCCGCCGTCGTCGAGCGGCTCGCGATCGGTGGCCTCGCGGTCGTGCTCGCCTACCACAGCCTGGAGGACCGCGCCGTGAAGCGGGCCTTCGCCGACGCGGCCCGCGGGTGCATCTGCCCCCCGGGACTCCCGGTGTGCGCCTGCGGCCGCGTCCCCACCGTCGAGCACGTCGTCCGCCGCCCGGAGCGGCCGGACGAGCACGAGGTCGCGGCCAACCCACGGGCGTCGGCCGCGCGCCTGCGAGCCGTGCGTCGCCTGCCCGATGAGGACCCGTCATGAGCGCCCTGACCGCCCCGCTGCGCCGCGCCCGCCCCAGGGCGCACGCGCCTGCGCGGCCCGACCTGCGGGTGGTCGCCGAGCCGCGGACCCGCCATCCGCTGCTGTTCGCCCTGCTGATCATCCTGGTCCTCACCGGGGCGGTGTTCGCCACCGTCGCGCTGAACGCGCTCGCCGCGGCGAGCTCCGTCGAGGCGCGTGCGCTCGAGGCCCGTGTCACCGAGGCCGAGCGCAGCTATGCCCAGCTCGTGGCCGACGTCGCCGCGCTCGAGGATCCCGAGCGGATCCGCGAGGCTGCGCTCGACCTCGGGCTCGTGCCCGCCGGGCCGGGGCGGCACGTGCTGCTCGAACGCAACCTGCCTGCCGACGGCGCGGTGCCCGAGCTCGAGGCCCGGGGTGGGACCGCGGACCCGCTCAAGCCCATCCTCTCCGTGGAGCGGTAGGTGACGCGCTCGTCCCGACTCCGCCGCGTCACCTCGGCCCCGCACCTTCGACGCCGGACCGGATACCGGGTCGGCGTCCGGCGCATCCGATGGCTGCTCGCCGTCTACGGGCTGCTGCTGCTCGTCGTCGTCGGACAGCTGGTGAGCATCCAGATCGTCCGCGCGCCCGACTACGCGGAACGGAGCATCAACCAACGCGCCCGCATGGTGGAGCTCGCGGCGACCCGAGGGCGCATCTACGACCGCGAAGGCGACGTGCTCGCCACGTCGGTCGACGCCGCGACCGTCTATGCCGACCCGCGGGCCTACCGGCCCGGCCGGACCCCGAACGGCGACCCCGTGCCGCCGGCCGGGAATCCCGACCAGGTCGCCGCAGCCCTCGCGCCGCTGCTCGGCCATGACCCCGATGTCATCGCGGAACGGCTCCGCCGCGACGCCCACTTCGTCTACCTCGAACGGCAGCTCGACTGGGAGGTCGGCGAGGCGGTCGCCGCGCTCGACCTGCCGGGCGTCGGCATCCTCACCGAGCCACGCCGGGTCTACCCGGCGGGTGGCCTGGCCGCCCAGGTGGTGGGCTTCACCGGCATCGACGGCGAGGGCCTGCACGGGCTCGAGTCGCGCTACGACCAGGTCCTGCGCGGCCGACCCGGCACGCTCGCCTTCGAGCAGGCACCCGGCGGGCTCGGCATCGCCTCCGGCATGCGTGAGCTGCAACCGTCCGAGCCCGGCACGGACCTCGTGCTCTCGCTCGACCGGGAGATCCAGCACGCGGCGGAGCGGGTCGCCGCGGACGCGATCGAGCAGTACGACGCCCGCGGGGCCAGCGTGGTCGTCCTCGAGGTCGCGACCGGCGAGGTCCTGGCCATGGCCAGCGTGCCCTCCTACGACCCGAACCACCGCACCGACGACGATCGCGACAGCTGGCGCAACCGGGCCGTGACCGACGTGTTCGAGCCCGGATCGACCCAGAAGGCCCTGACCGTCTCGGCGGCGCTCGAGGACGGCCTGGTCAGCGCCGACACCATGATCGAGGTACCGGAGTCGATCGAGGTCGCCGGCAAGCGCTTCACCGACGTGCACACACACCCCACCCCGCAGCTGTCCGTCCAGCAGATCATCGCCAGTTCCAGCAACGTCGGCACCATCCGGATCGCCCAGCAGGTGGGGGAGGAGCGGCTCGACCACTACCTGCGCGCGTTCGGCTACGGCCGGGAGCTCGGGCTCGGCTTCCCCGGTGAGGCGCCGGGCCTGTTGATGCCCACCGACCAGTGGTGGGGAACGTCGCTGCCGACGATCGCGATCGGTCAAGGCGTCGCGGTCACCCTGATCCAGCTCGCGAGCGCCTACGCCACGCTGGCGAACGACGGTGTCGCCGTCCAGCCGCGGGTCGTGCGCGGCACGGTCGGCGAGGACGGTCGGCTCACCCCCACCTCGCCCCCGACCGAGCAGCGCATCGTGTCGGAGGCCACGGCCCGGTCGGTCCGCGCCATGCTCGTCGCCGCCGTCAACGGCGACCGGGCGACCGGCGCGCGGGCACAGATCAGCGGCTACTCCGTGGGGGGCAAGACCGGCACCGCCCGCAAGCCGAATGCGGACGCCCGCGGGTACTCGGACCAGTACGTGGCGACGTTCGTCGGCTTCGCCCCCGTCGACGACCCCCAGCTCGTGGTTGCCGTGATGGTCGACGAGCCCTACCCGATCTATGGCGGCGTCGTCGCGGCCCCGATGTTCCGCGAGGTCATGGAGGTTGCCCTGACGCACCGCCAGGTCGCCCCCGACCTCGGCAGTCGCACGCTCCAGGAGGCGCTCGACAGCGCCAGGGCATCGGTCGTCGAGGCCGCGGCGGCGGAGCTCGAGGGGCCCGGCACCGACGGTGACGACCCCGCGTCCCAGCCGGTGGGGACCCCGGCGGGGGGTGACGGCAGCCCGGCAGTCGAGCCGTAACGCCCCCGACGGCCCGCCAGACGGCCGTGCGAGGTGTGCGGAGCCGGCCCCGCCCACCGTTACGCTCCATCGATGCCGCCGGCGGCAATCGGCCACGGCCTGGTGCCTCCGGGCCGGCCGCTGCGCGGTCCGTGACGCGTCCGCGGCCCAGAGGAGCGCCCCGCACACCGAGGAGCACCGTGACGGCGACCCTGTCCCAGGTGGCGTCCGGCCTGCGGCGCGCCGAGCGCCACGGGGCGGACGTCGAGGTCGTCGACGCGACCCACGACAGTCGGCAGGTCGCGCCGGGCTGGCTCTTCTGCGCGATCCGGGGCGCGCAGACCGACGGCCATCTCCACGCGGCCGAGGCCGTGGAGCGGGGCGCCGCAGGGGTCCTGGTCGAGCGCTGGCTCGACCTCGACGTGCCCCAGGTCAGGGTGGGGTCGGTCCGCGGTGCCGCAGGACCGGCGGCCGCCGTCGTGCACGGCCATCCGAGCCGCGACCTGACCGTGGTCGGCGTGACCGGGACCAACGGCAAGACGACGACGACCTACCTGCTCGAGGCGGCGTTCGGCGCGGCCGGCTGGGGGACGGGGGCCATCGGCACCGTCGAGACCCGCATCCACGGCGAGCCGCAGCCGGGCGTGCGCACGACTCCGGAAGGCCCCGACCTGCAACGCCTGCTGCGCCACATGCACGTGCGGGGCGTGGACGCGGTCGCGGTCGAGGCATCGTCCCACGGGCTCGACCTGCGTCGCGTCGACGGCACCGAGTTCGCCGTCGCGGTCTACACCAACCTGTCGCAGGACCACCTCGACTGGCACGGCTCGATGGAGGCCTATCTCGCCGCCAAGGCGCGGCTGTTCACGTCGGAGCTGGCACGCAGCGGGGTCGTGCACCTCGACGGACCGTGGGCGCGACGGCTGCTCGAGCACGCCGAGATCCCCGTGACCACCCTTGGACGCGACGCCGACGCCGACGTGTGCATCGTCGACGAGCGCTACTCCGTGGACGGGGGTGTCGCCCACCTGGCCGGACGCGACCTCGACGTCGAGATCGCCACGCGGCTGCCCGGCCGGTTCAACCTCACGAATGCCGCGGTCGCCGTCGTCGCCGCGGCCCGCGCCGGCGTCCCGATCGCCGCGGCCGTCGCCGGCGTGGCCGGGTGTGCTGGCGCACCCGGCCGACTCGAGCGCGTCGACGCCGGTCAGCCGTTCACGGTGCTGGTCGACTACGCCCACTCGCCGGATGCGATCGAAGCGGTGCTCGAGTCGGTGCGTGCGCTGCTCGAGCCCGAGGGACGCGTCCTGATCGTCATCGGCTGCGGGGGCGACCGCGACCGCGGCAAGCGGCAGCCGATGGGACGGGCGGCGGCGACAGCCGACGTCGCCGTGCTGACCTCGGACAACCCCCGCTCCGAGGACCCGGACGCGATCCTCGCCGAGATCATCGCCGGCGCCCGCCGCGCGGTCGCCGACGGCGCCGAGGTCGATCTGGTGGTCGAGCCCGATCGCCGCGAGGCGATCCGCATCGCGTTGGAGCGCGCAGGTCCGGGCGACGCCGTCGTGATCGCCGGCAAGGGGCACGAGACGGGCCAGGAGTTCGCCGACGGGACCCTGCCCTTCGATGACCGCCTCGTGGCCCGGGACCTGCTGAGCCGGCGGCTGGCTGCGGGAGGGTCGACGTGATCGAGCTGACCGTCGCCGACGTCGCCGCCGCCGTCGGCGGCCGTGTCCACGGCGACGGGACCCGCACGGTGGACCAGGTCGCGACGGACTCGCGCGACGTGCCGTCGGGCCGGCCCCTGTTCACGGCCCTGCCCGGCGAGCAGGCGGACGGGCACGACTTCGCGGCGGCCGCCGTCGACGCCGGGGCGGTGGCGGTCCTGGCCGAGCGGGCGCTCCCCGACATCGGCGTGCCGGTGATCGAGGTGGCCGCGACCTGGACCGCGCTGACCGAGCTCGCCGCGGAGGTGCGCCGCCGGGTCGCCCCGACCGCCGTCGCCATCACCGGGTCGGTCGGCAAGACCACCGTCAAGGACTTCACCGCCGCCGCGGTCGGCACGCAGCGTCGCGTCCATGCCTCGCGGGGATCGTTCAACAACGAGCTTGGCGTGCCCCTGACGTTGCTCGGACTCGTCAGCGACACCGAGGTGCTCGTGGCCGAGGTCGGTGCCCGCCATGTCGGCGACATCGGTCGCCTGGCACCGCTGATCGCCCCCGACGTGGCGGTCGTGACCGCGGTCGCCCCCGTCCACCTCGAGGTGTTCGGGTCGGTCGATGCGGTCGCCCGCGGCAAGCGCGAGCTGGTGGAGGCGCTGGGACCGGACGGGGTGGCGGTGCTCAACGTCGCCGATCCGCGCGTCGCCGCGATGGCCGACCACGCGCCGGCCGTGCTGGCGGTCGGTGTCGACGTGCCGCATGCGGACGTCCGTGCGGCGCGGGTCGAGCTCGACCGGCAGGGCCGAGCGCACGCGGACGTCGTCACGCCGTGGGGACGAACCGAGCTCGTCGTGCCCGTCGCCGGCCGTCACCAGGTCACCAACGCCCTGCTCGCGATCGCGGTGGCCGGCCGGCTCGGTGTCGACCTCGACGCCGCGGCGACCGGGATCGCCGGCGCCGAGATCAGCCGCTGGCGCGGTGAGGTCGCCGACGCCGGCGGGGTGGTCGTGATCAACGACGCCTACAACTCGAACCCGCTGGCGGTCGCCGCCGCGATCGACACCCTGGTGGCGATCGAGCGGTCCGGTCGGACGTGGGCGGTGCTGGGCGTGATGGCCGAGATCGGGCCGACGAGCGACGACGAGCACGCCGAGGTCGGGCGCCGCTGCGCGGAGCTCGGCGTCGACCGCCTCGTCGTGGTCGGGCCGAAGGCGGCGCCCATCGCCGCGGGCGCGCTCGAGGCCGGACTCGATCCGGGTCGGGTGGTGCACGTCAGGGACGGCGTCGAGGCCCTCGATCGAGTCCTGCCGGGGCTTTCTCCCGGCGACGCCGTGCTCGTCAAGGCATCGCGGGTGGCGGGCCTGGAGACCGTCGTCGACGGGATCGTGGCGGCGCGTGGTCGCACCGGTGGGCCGGGACTGCGGATCGGGGGCGCGGCGTGATCGCGATCCTCATCTCGGGCACCGTCGCGCTGCTCGTCGCGCTGGCGGGGACACCGTTGGTCATCACCTACTTCCGCGACCGGGGCTTCGGCCAGTCGATCCGCGAGGAGGGGCCCGAGGCGCACGCGTCCAAGGCGGGCACCCCGACGATGGGCGGGACGGCGCTCGTGATCGCCGCCTTGCTGGCCTACATGGTCGCCCACCTCGGGACCGCCCAGGTCACCGCGACCGGGTTGCTCGTCCTCGGCATCTTCGTCGGCATGGCAGCGGTCGGGTTCGCCGACGACTTCATCAAGCTGCGGATGCGCCGCAACCTCGGGCTCAACAAGGCGACGAAGTTCGTCGGCCAGGCCGTGATGGCGGCGCTGTTCGCGTTTCTCGGGCCCGCGGTGGCCGGCGTGCCCCAGAACATCTCGATCGTCGGAGCGATCGCGGTCGATGTTCCGGCGTGGGTGTTCTTCCTGTGGATCTTCCTCCTGCTGACCGGGTTCTCGAACGCCGTCAACCTCACCGACGGGCTCGACGGTCTCGCGGCGGGCGCGGCGGCGTTGGTGTTCGGGGCGTACACGCTGATCGCCTTCTGGCAGTTCCGCAACCCGTTCGGGTATCCGATGGAGGCCGGCACGGCACTCGACATCGCCATCGTCGTGGTGGCGGTGACCGCCGCATGCGCCGGGTTCCTGTGGCACAACGCCCCGCCGGCGCGGATCTTCATGGGCGACACCGGCTCCCTGGCGCTCGGTGGCCTCCTGGCGGCGATCGGCATCGCGACCGGCACGCAGGTCCTGCTCGTCCTGCTCGGCGGCCTGTACGTCATCGAGACCGTCTCGGTGATGATGCAGGTCACCTGGTTCAAGGCGACCCGGCGGCTCACAGGCGTTGGCAAGCGGATCTTCCTGATGGCCCCGATCCACCACCACTTCGAGATGCTCGCCTGGTCGGAGA
>CAZSQF010000022.1:0-20332 GCA_964608935.1 uncultured Actinomycetota bacterium
TCACGACCATCAGCCGGTACAGCGCACGCAGCTGCTCGTCGTCCAGGTCGAGCGGGTAGTCGGGGTCGGGATGGAAGGTGCCGTCCGGATCGAGCAGATGGACCGGCTCGGCGGGGGGGAGCAGCTCGTTCGGGTCGATGGCGTGGTCGGCCACGTTTGCCCGCTCCTTCGTCGTCGGCGTCCTCCGGGGTGACCGGGGCCGCCCGGCTCGTACGACCTGGTGGCGCTGGTGGCGGTCGGCGTCGCATGCGGTGCCCGCAGGGTCGCTGCGTCCCGGCACCGTGCGGACAGGTCGTCGGGCACCCGTCCGGCTGCGACCCTAGTCCCGGCTCGTGCGGCGTGCCGGCGCTCCCGCCCGCTTTGCGCACGCCTGCTCGGCGGCGGGCCGGCGGACCCTGCCAGAAGGGGTCAGACGACCCGGTTCGGCGACGGCCCGCGGGCTAGCATCGTGGACGACACCACCCGTGATGCCCTGGACACCTGGAGGCCGGACATGCGCATCGTTGCAGGGTTCCTGCGCTCGCCCGAGGGCCGCGCCGCACTCGACCGCGCGATCGACGAGACACGGTTGCGGGACGCCGAGCTGCTCGTGGTCCATTCGATGCGAGGCGGCCAGCGCGACGAGGTCGACCAGGTGCTCGAGTACCGGGACGAGTTCGAGACCCTCGAGCGGCAGCTGAAGGAGTCCGGCATCCGCTACCGGCTCGTCGAGTACGCGCGGGGCAACGCCCCCTCGGAGGACCTCCTCCAGGCGGCCAAGGACGAAGCGGCGGACCTGATCGTGATCGGGATCCGCCGTCGCTCGCCGGTCGGCAAGCTCGTGCTCGGCAGCAACGCGCAGGACATCCTGCTCCACGCCGACTGCGCCGTCCTGGCGGTCAAGGCGACACCCGCCGAGGAGTGATCCGGGCCGTCAGCCGGCGGGGTCCGCGTCAGCGGACCCCGCCGGCGGCGTCGCACCGGGCCGCATGCTCTCCGGGACGCCGGCGCCGAGCGCGTGGACGCCGCCGTCGGCGTGGATCATCTCGCCGGTGACGGCCGGCATCCAGTCCGAGAACAGCGCGCACACGGTGCGTGCCACCGGCTCGGGATCCTTGAGGTCCCATCCGAGCGGCGCCCGCTCCTTCCAGACCACGTCGAACTCCGAGAAGCCCTCGATCGAGCGCGCCGCCATCGTGTGCAGGGGGCCGGCAGCGACGAGGTTGACCCGGATGCCGCGGGGACCGAGGTCGCGCGCCAGGTAGCGGCTGGCCGATTCGAGCCCCGCCTTGGCCACCCCCATCCAGTCGTAGCCGGGCCAGGCCACCTGCGCGTCGAAGTCGAGCCCGACGATCGACCCACCGTCCCCGGCCGCGAGCAGGTCCGCGAAGCCGGCACCGAGCGCCGGCAGCGAGTAGGTCGACACGTGGAAGGCGGTGGCGACGTCCGCCCAGGGGGCATCCAGGAAGCCGCCGCCGAGGCACGACTCCGGAGCGAACGCGATCGCGTGCAGCAGCCCGTCGAGCCGCCCCCAGCGCTGTTCCAGGTCGGCCCGGACCGCGGCCACGTGGTCGGGGTCGGTGGCGTCGAGCTCGAGCACGTCCGGCGGATCCGGCAGCCGCGTCGCGGCCCGGGCGGTCAGCCGCATGCCGCGCCCGAACCCGGTGAGGACGATCTCGGCGCCCTCCTCCTGCGCGAGCCGCGCCACGTGGAAGGCGATCGACCGCGGATCGAGGACCCCGGTCACGAGCAGTCGCTTGCCGTCGAGTAGCACGGAGGGTCTCCTCAGGTGGTGGACGGTGCCGGGGGCCGGTGCTCCCCGGATTCGGTCAGGCCGACGACGAACGCCATCGCGATGCCGCCGTCGTGGGACAACGACAGGGCCAGCTCGGACCGCACGCCCCGGATCCACAGCTGCGGGGCGCCGCCGGGCTCGACCCGTACCTCGATGTCGTGGAACGGTAGTCGCAGATCGCGCAGCGCCTTGCGTGTGGCTTCCTTGGCAGCGAAGCGTGCCGCGAGACGCTGGCGCTCGACCGCCGATCCGGCGCGTGCCCCGCCGCGCCGTGCGTCGGCGATCTCGGCCGGTGTGAAGACGCGGGCCAGCAGCCCCTCGCGCCGGTCGATGGCGGCCGATAGTCGGGCGACGTCGACGAGGTCGCAGCCGGCGGCCATGGTCGCAGTCACTCCGGATCTCCGTCCCCGCCGCCGATGGGCGAGAAGTCGTCGGCCCCCTCGCAGCCGGACAGCTCGACCAACGCGTCGTGGAGTCCGTCGGTGAAGGCGCGGCGTGACCGCGGGCTCGCGTCCGGAGGGTCGATGACCGCGCCGAAGCGAACCGTGACGCGCCCGCCGCGAATCCGGGGGCGCTGGCCGATCGGCCACACGTCGTAGATCCCGGCCACCGCGGCCGGGACCACCGGCGCCTGACTCTCGGCGGCGAGGCGGGCGACGCCGCTGCGCAGCCGGTGCACCCGGCCGTCGCGACTGCGGGAGCCCTCCGGGTAGACCGTCACGGCCGCCCCCGCCGCGAGCAGGTCGCGCAGCACGTCGAGCGCGGACGCATCGGCCTCGCCCCGCTTGAGCGGCACCATGCCGAGCTTGGGCAGCCACGGCCCGAGCACGGGCCATTGCGTGAGCCTCAGGTCGCCGAGGAAGTGCACCGGCCGTGGCACCGCGACCCCGATGGCGATCGAATCCGCGTGGGACTGGTGGGTCGACGCGATCAGCGTGGGGCCGTCGTCGGGGATGTGCTCGATCCCCTCGACCCGGAGCCTGAGCCAGATCTTGAGCAGTGGTCGCAGCGTCAGCCGGACGACGGAGCGTGCCCCGGGGACCATCGGCACGAAGGCGTCGTCGGTCGGAGGAGCCTCCACCTTGTGGCGTGCAGGCTCCAGCGGGTCGGGCGTCGGCTCAGAGGTCACTGGGGCAGGTTGTCATGAACGAACCCCGGAGGTCGAGCACCCCGCAGCGACCGCAGCACGCCGACCAGGGCGTCACGCGTCTCGGCCGGCGCGACGATCTCGTCCACGCTGCCGCGTCGGGCGGCGAGGTCCACGTGCATCGCATCACGGCGGTAGGCGGCGACGAGCTCGCCCCGACGGTCGGGCTCGGCCGCGATCTGGCGGCGGAAGATGATGTCGGCAGCGCCTTCGGCGCCCATGACCGCGAGCTCGGCGTCGGGCCAGGCGAGCACGGCGTCGGCCCCGAGACTGCGCGAGTTCATCACGATGTACGCACCGCCGAAGGCCTTGCGCAGCACGACGGTGACGCGCGGCACCGTCGCCGACGCGAACGCGTGCAACAGCTTGGCGCCCTTGCGGATGACGCCGCCGGACTCCTGCGAGGTTCCGGGCAGGAAGCCCGGCACGTCCACCAGGACGACCAGCGGGATCCCGAACGCATCGCAGAACCGCACGAAGCGGGCGCCCTTCTCGCTGGCGGCGAGGTCGAGCACGCCGGCCAGCCACCGGGCCTGGTTGGCGACGACCCCGACCGTGCGACCGTCCATGCGGGCGAAGCCGATCACGAGGTTCTGGGCCCAGCGGGCCTGGACCTCGAGGAAGTCGCCTCCGTCCGCGACCGCGCGGATCACGTCACGGACGTCGTAGGGGGTACGGCCGTCGTCCGGCACGATGTCGCGCACGTCGACGCCGGCGGGGGCCCGTGCCTCGACCTCGGGCGCCGGCGACCAGGAGGACGACGGCAGGTACGACAGCAGCGCACGGGCCGTGTCGAAGGCCGCATCGTCGTCGTCCACCACGAAGTGGGCACAGCCGGAGCGCTGGCCGTGGACCTCGGGCCCGCCGAGGGAACGCGCGTCGACGTCCTCGCCGGTGACGGCCTTCACGACCCGGGGACCGGTGAGGAACATGTAGGCCTCGTCGGTCATGATGGTGAAGTCCATCAACGCCGGCGAATACACCGCCCCGCCGGCACACGGGCCGAGGACGAGCGCGAGCTGCGGGACGCGGCCGGACGCGGCCACGTTCGCGCTGAACACGTGGCCGTAGCCGTCGAGCGCGGCCACCCCCTCCTGGATACGGGCGCCGCCCGAGTCGTTGACACCGACCACCGGGACGCCGCCGCGCGCCGCCTGCTCCACCGTCCGCGCGATCTTGTCCGCCTGGGCCTCGCCGAGCGAGCCACCGAGCACGCGACGATCCTGCGCATAGCTGTTCACGGGCCGCCCGTCGATGGCGCCGGTCCCAGCGACGACGCCGTCGCCCTCGGGGCGGTGCCGGTCGAGATCGAAGCCCGAGGCACGGTGCTGCCGCTTCGAGCCGAGCTCGACGAAGCTGCCCGGGTCGAGCAGCCGGGCGAGGCGGGCGCGGGCCGCGTCGCCCGGTTGGAGGGTGGCCGGATCGAGCGCCGGGGTCTCGACGTGCAGGGTCTCGCTCACGGGTGGCCTTCCGGCAATCGCGGTCCCGGCCGCGGTCAGGCGGGGGTGAACACCAGGGCGGCGTTCTGCCCACCGAAGCCCATCGAGGTCGACAGCACGGCCGTGAGCTCGACCCGGCGCGGCTCGCCGGCGACCACGTCCAGCGTGATCTCGGGATCCTGGTTGGTGAGGTTGGCGGTGGGCGGCACGAGCTGTTCGCGCAGCGCCTGGATCGAGTACACGGCCTCGACCGCCCCGGCCGCGCCGAGCGTGTGGCCGGTGACGCCCTTGGTCGACGACACCGCGATGTCGTCGGTGTGGTCGCCGAACACCGCACGCAGCGCCCGTGCCTCGGCGGAGTCGTTGAGCGGCGTGGACGTGCCGTGGGCGTTGAGGTGGCCGATCGTGGTCGGGTCGAGCCCGGAGTCCGCGAGCGCACGCCCGATCGCCAACCGGGCCCCGCCGCCGTCGTCGGGAGGGGCGGTGGCGTGGAAGGCGTCCGCGGAGGCACCGCACCCGGCCAGCACGGCCAGCGGTTCGACGCCGCGCCGCGCAGCGTGCTCCTCGGACTCGAGGACGACCACACCCGCGGCCTCGCCCATGACGAAGCCGTCGCGATCCACGTCGAACGGTCGGGACGCCGCGCCCGGGTCCGCGTTGCGCGACAGCGCACCCATCTGGGCGAACGCACTGACGGCGAGGCCGGTGATGCCGGCCTCGACGCCGCCCGCGATGACGACGTCGGCGGCACCGCCGACGATGAGGTCGCGCCCGACGTGCAGCGCCGAGGCGCCGGCCGCGCAGGCGGTGTTCACGGTCATGTTGGGCCCACGGGCGCCGGTCCGGATCGCGATCGTCCCGGCCGCCGTGTTCGACAGCATCTTCGGGATGAACATCGGGCTGACACGACCCGGTCCCTTGTCCAGGTATCGGGGGTACTCGTCCTGCCACGTCTCGGCGCCGCCGATGCCCGACCCGATGAGGATGCCGACGCGGTCGCCGTCGGTGGCGGTGATCGCATCGTCCTCGCCCTCGGCGAGCCCGGAGTGATGGACCGCCTCACGCGCCGCGATCACCGCGAGGTGGGTGAACCGGTCGAGGCGCCGGGCCGCGCCCCGGCCGAGCTCCTCGTCCGGGTCGAACGCGGGCACTCGGCACGCGATCGTGACGGGCGTGCCGAACGCCACGAGCTCGTCGTCGACGCTGGCGGCGGACTTGCCGGCCAGCACGCCGTCCCAGGCATCCTGGAGGCCGCGACCGGAGGGACTCATGATCCCCATCCCGGTCACGACGACGCGCGGACGCCCGCCGGCGTTCGCGGTGGGATCGGTCACTGTGAAACCTGCTTCTCGCTGACCTTGGTCATCGCGTCCTGGACGGTGCGCACGTCCTCGAGCTCCTCGTCCTCGAGCTTCACGCCGGTCTCCTCCTCGAGCACCAGCGTCAGCTCGACGACGTCGAGCGAGTCGAGGCCGAGCGCCTCGAAGGTGGCGTCGGGTGCGACGTCGTCCTCCGGCACCCCGAAGGTGTCGACGAGGACGGTCTTGAAGGTGGCGAACAGATCCTGGCTCACGGCTCACTCCTGGGGATTCGGTCGGTAGGGGCCAGTCGGTGTGCAGCCCCGACCCTATGTGGTCGGGGTCGGATCAGATGCCTGCCCCCCCGTCCACGGGTAGGACGGCGCCGGTGATCGAGCCGGCATGGTCGGATGCGAGGAAGGCCACCGCGGCAGCGACCTCGTCGACCTCGACGGCGCGGCCGCTGGGGGCCATGCCGAGGAGCGCCTCGCGCGCGGCCTCGGGCAGCTGGTCGGTCATGGAGGTGGCCACGAACCCGGGCGCGACGACGTTGGCGGTCACGCCCTTGCGGGCCACCTCGCGGGCGAGGGACTTGGTGAACCCGATCAGCCCGGCCTTCGACGCCGCGTAGGCGGTCTGACCGGCGTTGCCGCGCAGTGCGACGATCGACGCGACGCTCACGATGCGCCCGAAGCGGGCGCGCAGCATCGGTCGCAGCGCCGCCCGCGACACGAG
Source organism: uncultured Actinomycetota bacterium (assembly GCA_964608935.1). Taxonomy (GTDB): domain Bacteria; phylum Actinomycetota; class Nitriliruptoria; order Nitriliruptorales; family Nitriliruptoraceae; genus CAZSQF01. Next base: position 6,394 of record CAZSQF010000022.1, read on the forward strand.
GTAGGCGCCGCGCAGGTTGACCTCGAGCGTGCGATCGAAGGCTTCGGGCTCGAGCCGGAGCAGCAGATCGTCGCTGGTGATCCCGGCGTTGTTGACGACCGCTGCCAGCGTGCCCCGTTGCCCGGCCTGCTCGACGGCGGCCGCCACGCTGTCGATGTCGGTGACGTCGACGTGGACCGGCTCCGCGGCCCCCGCGCAGTCGGCGGCGACCTTGGCCGCGGCGTCGGCATTCCCGCCGTAGCCGACCAGCACGTGGTAGCCGTCGTCGGCGAGTGCACGGCAGGTCGCGGCACCGATCCCGCCACTGCCACCGGTCACGAGCGCGACCCGTGTCATCGCTCGCCACCTCGCTGCCGGGTCGGCCGCGGATTCCACGTCAGCAGGCACGCACCCCAGGTCAGACCCGCGCCGAACGCCGCGAGCAGGACCGTGTCCCCCGGTGACAGCCGACCGCGGTCGCGCGCGTCCACCAACGCGAGCGGGATGGAGGCCGTCGAGGTGTTGCCGTGCTGGTCGACGGTGATGTGGGACCGGTCGGGGTCCATGGCGAGCCGCTGCGCGACCGCGTCGAGGATGCGCACGTTGGCCTGGTGCCCGACGAACAGATCGACGTCGTCGACACCGATGCCGGCGCGTTCGAGCACGCTGGCTGCGGACGCGGCCATGCGCGCGACGGCGTTGCGGTATACGTCACCGCCCCGCATGACGAGGAACTGCTCGCCGTTGTCCAGCACCTCGGCGGTCGCGGGTCGGCGGCTGCCCCCGGCCGCGGTCCAGAGCATGCTCGGATCACTGCCGTCGGCCCCGAGATCGAACGGGCCGAGGCGCGCGTCGGCGTCGGGGACCAGCACGGCCGCGCCGGCCCCGTCACCGAACAGCACCGCGACGGACCGGTCGGTCGGGTCCACGATCCGCGTCAGCGTCTCGGCGCCGATGACCAGGACGGGCCCGTCGCCGGTGGCCACCATCGCGCCCCCGACCCGCAACCCGTAGATGAAGCCGCTGCACGCGGCGTTGACGTCGAAGGCCGCGACCTCGGTGCCGAGCGCCGCCGCGACGAGGGGTGCGGTCCCGGGCACGGTGTGGTCCGGTGTGGTCGTGGCCACCACGATGGCCGCCACGTCCTCGACGCCGAGCCCGGCGTCGGCGAGGGCCGCCTTGCCGGCCTCGACCGCCAGGTCGGAGGTCGCCTCGCCCGGAGCGGCGACGTGCCGCTCGCGGATGCCGGTCCGGCTCCGGATCCACTCGTCGGAGGTGTCGAGCACCTCGGCAAGGTCGTCGTTGGTGACGGTCCGGGCCGGGAGGTGGGCCCCGATGCCGGCGACGGCCACCGGAAGAGTGCGGGCGGAGGCCTTCATCGCGCCACCCACAGCACGGCCTCGCCGACCCCGACGGCCTGCATCGGGCCGGCCAGCGCTCCCCCCACCCGGCCACCGTGGCCGGCGCGCAGCTGCGCCGTGCCGCCGGCGCCCTCGACGGTGGCGACCACGTCTCCACGGTGGACGACGGTGTCGTCGGGGACGACGCTGCGCAGCCGCCCGGTGACCGGCGAGGTCACGACGGCCATGGCGGGGATGGGGATCATGCTCGCTCCTCGGACTCGTTGCGCACGGTGGGCTCCGGGTCGGTCGTGGTCGGCGCGGTCAGCGGCCCGTGGCGACCGTGACGAGGTCGGCGACGGCGTCGACGTCGTCGGGCTCGGCCACCGACCGCACCTCGAGGTCGGGCACCGTCCGCTTGGCGAGGCCGGCCAGGACACCGCCGGGGCCGACCTCGACGAGGTGGGTGACGTCGAGCCCGGCGAGCCGCAGCTGGACCTCGCGCCACCGCACCGGCGCGAGGATGCCCTCGACGAGGGCGTCGGCGATCGCCGCACCGCTCGTCAGCGCCTCGGCGGTCGTGCCGGTCACGAGCGGGACGGCGGGGTCGTGGACCTCCAGCTCGCCGAGGCGAGCCGCGACCCGCGCGACCGCCGGCGCCATCGCCGGTGAGTGGAACGCACCCTCGACGTCGAGCGGCAAGCCGCGGCCCCCGGCCTCACGAGCACGTTCGCGCACCCGCTCCATCGCCTCCGGGCTGCCCGCGAGCACCACCTGCCCCGGCGCGTTGTCGTTGGCGAGGACGACCTCGGGGTCCTCGTCGACGAGCACCTCGACCGCGTCGGGGGTGAGCTTGACGACCGCGGCCATGGTGCCGGGGGTGGCGGCGCAGGCCTGCCCCATCGCGGCCCCACGTTCGGCGACGAGCGCCGCCCCGTCGGTGACCGACAGCGCGCCGGCGGCGATCGCTGCGGTCGCCTCGCCGAGGCTGTGGCCGGCCACGACATCGGGGGTCAGCCCGACGTCGAGCAGCGCCTGCCATGCCACCAGTGAGGCGGCGAGGATCGCCGGTTGTGCGTCCGCGGTGCGCCCCCCGGTGCTCGGATCATCGGACAGGGCGCGTACGTCACGCCCGACGCCGTGCTCGACGGCGTCGAGGACGCCGAGCGCCGGGTGGCCCTCCCAGGCCGCCAGCACGCCCGCACGATGCGAGCCCTGGCCGGGAAAGGCGAACGCAACCCGCACGCGGTCCTCCTCGAGGCACAGCTCGGCCGTGACACCGGGTCCGGCCGTCCCTCGGTGGACGCCCAGACCTGACATCGACGTCAAGTTCGGGAGAGTCCAGTTGACACGCGTGTCAGATCGATGTCAAGGGCGCCCGGACCCGGCCGCTGCCCCTCGTCCGGGCAGCGTCGCGGCGCTACCTTCGTCCTGAGGTCGATGCATCCAGGCAGGACGACGTGGATCTCACCGCATGCCGGGCCGCCGACACCGAGGATCCGCTCGGTCACCTCCGGTCGCGGTTCGTCCTGCCGCACGGGGTGCACTACCTGGACGGCAACTCGCTCGGAGCGCTGCAGGCCACCGTCGCCGCACGCCTCCGCGACGTCGTCGAGCAGGAGTGGGCGCGCGGGCTGATCCGCAGCTGGGACGACGCGGGGTGGGTCGAGCTCCCCCGGCGGATCGCGACCCGGCTCGGGCCGCTCGTCGGCGCCGACGCCGACGAGCTCGCGGTGACCGATTCGACGTCGGCCAACCTGTTCAAGGCGCTCGACGCGGCCCGCCGCCTGCGTACGGAACGGCGGGTGCTGCTCACCGACGACGCCAACTTCCCCACCGACGTGTACGTCGCCCAGGGGCTGGCCGAGATGACCGGCGCCCTCGACGTCCGGGTCGTGCCGACCCGTGAGGTGGCCACCAGCCTCACCGACGAGGTGGCGGTGCTCACGCTCACCCACGTCGACTACCGGTCCGGGCGGCTCCACGACGCGCGCGACCTGACCGCCGCCGCCCACGCGGTCGGAGCGGTGACGGTGTGGGACCTGTCGCACTCCGCGGGCGCGGTCGAGGTCGACGTGCACGACTGGGACGCAGACCTCGCGGTGGGCTGCACCTACAAGTACCTCAACGGCGGCCCGGGTGCCCCGGCCTACCTCTACGTCGCCCGGCGGTGGCACGAGCAGGTGACGACGCCGCTGAAGGGCTGGTTCGGGCACGCGCGACCGTTCGCGTTCGCGCTCGACTACGAGCCCGGGGCCGGCGCGAGCCGGTTCCTCGACGGCACACCGCCGGTGCTGTCGATGGCGGCGCTCGACACGGCCCTCGAGATCTGGGACGAGGTCGACCCTGCCGCCGCGGCCGCCAAGGCCCGCTCGCTGACCGAGACGTTCGTCCGGCTGGTCGACGAGCGGTGCGGCGACCGCGTCGAGCTCGTCTCACCGCGTGACCCCGCCGACCGCGGCGCACACGTCGCCCTGCGCCACCGGGACGCCGTCGCGCTCAAGGAGGCGCTGATGGCACGCGGGGTGATCGTCGATCTGCGCCCTCCGGACCTGCTGCGGTTCGGCTTCGCGCCGCTCTACGTCAGGCACGTGGACGTGTGGGACGCCGTCGAGGTCCTCGCGGACGTGCTCGACACCGATGGCTGGGAGCGGACACCGTCTCACCCGCGCCGCGTCGTGCCCTGATCAGCCGAGCGAGATGGCGCGGGAGTCGTGCGCCCCGATGCGTTCCGAGATGCTGTCGAGCACCGCACGCGGCACCGGCTCGTCGAGCGACAGCGCCATCAGCGCCTCGCCGCCGGCGTCGGCGCGTCCGACCTGGGCGGCGGCGATGTTGACCCCGGCCTCGCCGAAGCCGGCGCCGATGGTGCCGATGACCCCGGGCCGGTCCTCGTAGCGGAAGAACGCCATGTGGGTCGCCGGTTCGAGGTCGACGGGGCTGTTCCACACCTCGGTGAGCCGCTCCCGCTGTCCCGGGTGCAGGACGGCACCGGCAACGCGCACCTCGCGTTCGTCGCGCCCGACGCCGATGACCCGCAGCTCGGACACGAAGTCCTCGCTGTGCGGGTCGGACACCTCACGCACGTGCAGGCCGCGCTCGTCGGCGAGCAACGGCGCGTTCACGAGCGTCACCGGCTCGCTGCACACCGCTGAGAGCATGCCGCGGAGCACGGACAGGCCCACGACCCGACCGTCCGCGTCGGCGATCTGGCCGCGGTACTCGACCGTCACCTCGCCGCTGATGCCGCCCTCGGCCAGCGCCGTCAGCAGCCGGCCGAGCTTCTCGGCCAGAGGCAGGTAGGGCCGCACGACGTCGTCGACCGTGCCGCCCTGGACGTTGACGGCGGAGGGGACGAACTCGCCGGCGAGGGCGAGGTTGACCGCCTCGGCGACCTGCACCCCGGCCTTGTCCTGCGCCTCCTCGGTGGAGGCGCCGAGGTGGGGGGTCACGATCACGTTCGGCAGCCCGAGCAGCGGGCTGTCCACGACCGGTTCGTGCTCGAACACGTCGACGGCCGCGCCGGCGATCACCCCGTTCTTGACCGCCTCGGCGAGGTCGGCCTCGACGACGATGCCGCCCCGGGCGACGTTGAGCAGCCGCGCCGTCGGCTTCATGGTGGCGAGCCGACTCGCGTCGAGGAGCCCGGCGGTGTCCGGCGTCTTCGGCAGGTGGACGGTGACGAAGTCGGCGCGTTCGAGCAGTTCGTCGACGGTGGGCAGGAGCTCCACACCGAGTCGCGCCGCACGCTCGGGCGCCACGAAGGGGTCGTAGGCAATCAGCCTCATCCCGAACGCGTGACAGCGCTGTGCGACGAGCGTGCCGATCCGTCCGAGGCCGAGCACGCCGAGGACCTTGTCGTGCAGCTCGGTGCCCTGCCACTGGGAGCGCTCCCACCGTCCCTCGATGAGCGCGGCGTGCGCCTGCGGGATGTTGCGCGCGAGTGCGAGGAGCATCGCAACGGTGTGCTCGGCGGCCGAGATGATGTTGGACTGTGGTGCGTTGCACACGACCACGCCGTGGCGCGTGGCCGCGTCCACGTCGACGTTGTCGAGCCCGACACCGGCGCGGGCGATCACCTTCAGGCGCGGTGCGGCCGCGATGACGTCGGCATCGATCGTCGTCTGGGACCGCACGACGATGGCGTCGTAGGAACCAGCGATGTCGATCAGCTGGTCCTTGGTGAGGCCGGCCTTGACCTCGACCTCATGGTGTGCGGCCAGGGCCGCGATGCCCGCTTCGGCGAGCGGGTCGGCGACGAGGATCTTCACGGGCACTCCGGCGGTGCGAGCAGGTGGCTCCGGACAGTCCCCGTGAGGGTACGTCCCCCGCCGGCCCGCGGCGTCACCCCGGGTCCTGGGGCAGCTCCCGGACGTCGGGCGGCAGGGTGTTGATCATGGTCGGCGTCGCCTGGGCGACGTAGGACAGCAGCAGGTCCTCGACCTCCGGGGGGAAGGCGAGCTCACAGATCGACGCCGACATGAGCTCGGCCCACCGCAGGGCGACCTCAGGCGTGATCGGGAAGTCGGCGTGTCGCATCCGCAGGCGCGGGTGGCCGCGCTCACGCGAGTAGATGTCGCCCCCGCCCCAGTACTGGGCCAGGAACCTGGCCAGGTTGCGCTGGCCGGGTCCGAGGTCGTCGGGGTACATCGGGCGGAGCAGCTCGTCGTGGGCGACCTTGCCGTAGAACACCGCGACGAGCTGCTCGAACGCGGGCAGGCCGCCGACGCGCTCGAACACCTCGGAGGGAGACAGGGAGGGGGTCACAGGGCTCGCTCGTAGTAGGCGACGTCGAGATAGCGGCCGAGCTTGAACCCGGCCTCGGTCAGGGTGCCACGGTGCACGAATCCCCACCGCTCGTGGAACGCGACCGACGTGTCGTTGGGCAGGGCGATGATCGAGTAGGCACGGTGAAGGTGCTCGTCGGACTCGAGCCGGGCGAGCAGATCAGCGTACAACGCCCCGCCGATGCCCTGCCCGACGACATCGGGAGCGACGTAGACCGACAGCTCCACGGACCGGTCGTAGGCGGGCTTTGGCCGGAACCGCTGGGTCTCGACGTACCCGGCCACCTGACCGTCGAGCTCGGCGACGAGCAGGTGGTGGTGCCCACGCTCGACCTGGTCCTCGAAGCGCTGCCTCCAGTCACGCGGCGTCCGCACCTCGGTGTTGAAGGTCAGGCGGGTGCGCAGCACGTAGTGCGTGTAGATCGCCGCCACGGCCGGCAGGTCGTCGGGGCCGGCGTCGCGCACGGCAGGCAGGGTCGAAGTCACGGCAGACCGGTCTCGCGGCGGTGGGACGGCGGGGTCGGGCACGCACGGTAGCGATCAGCGCAGCAACAACCGACCGAAGCGACGTGCGGCGATCGTGAGCCCGGTCGCCCCCACCGCGGCCAGGACGGCGGCGTGGACGATCAGGGTCGCGTCGAGCACGCCGAGCATGAGCCCGCGGGTGAGGGCGACGCCGTGGTAGAGCGGCGACAGCCACGCGACGGGATGCAGCAGCGACGGGTAGACCTCCAACGGGTAGAACGTCGCGGAGAACAAGAACAGCGGCACGATGGCGAGCTGGACGAGGTCGAAGTCCTGCCAGCTGGTCATGAACGTCGTCGCGGTCAGCCCGATACCGGCGAAGGCGAACCCGATCAGGGTCGCGGCCGGGATCGCGAGCAGCGCGAGCGGGCTGACCACCAGGCCGGCCACCCAGGCGACCACCAGGAACGCGACCGCGTACACGGCACCGCGCAACAACGCCCAGGTGAGCTCGCCCACGGCGACGTCGCGCGGGGTCATCGGGGTGGACAGCACGGCGTCGTAGACCTTGGCGAACTTGAGCTTGGAGAACACGTTGAAGGTGGATTCGTACGCACCGCCGTTCATGGCCGAGGCGGCGAGCAGCCCCGGAGCGACGAAGACCGCGTACGACACCGGCGTGCCGTCGGGCCCGGCGACCTCACCGACGAGCCCGCCGACGCCGATGCCGAGCGCGAACAGGTAGAACATCGGCTCGAACAGGCCGCTGAGGAAGATCACGGAGGCTCGGCGGTTGGCGAGCAGGTTGCGTTCGAGCAGGTGGCTGGCCCGGCCCAGCAGCGGGGGTGGCGTGGTCCGCAGGCCGAGCGCAGCACCGGGCGTGGCGTGGGTCCTCGGCGTCATCGCCGCAACCGCCGCTCGAACATGCGCGCGGCCACGACCGCGCCGACGACCAGCAGCGCGACGATCACGGCGAGGTGGACAGGCCAGGGCAGGGCGGGCGCCGTCCCGAGCGCCAGGGCCCGCGCCAGCTCGACGCCGTGCCACAGCGGGATCACGAACACGACCGGCTGGAGCGCGTCGGGCAGCTCCGCGACGGGGAAGAACGTGCCCGAGAACAGGAACAGCGGTACCACGACGAACCGGAACAGGCCCGCCAGGGCCTGATCGGTCTCCCGCGTGGCCATGTACGCGCTCACCGCCGCGCAGAACCCGAGTCCCGTCAGGGCGGCCGGCACGAGCGCCGCGAAGCCGCGGAGCAGCGGCATGGCCCCGAACAGGGCCGCGACGACCACGAACACCGCGCCGGTGACGAGCAGCCGGAGGCCGGCCCATGCGAGGTTGCCCAGCATCAGGTCGCGCGGCCGGACCGGCGTGTGCAGGGCCGCGTGGTAGGTCTTGACCCACCGCAGACCGGCCATGACCGGGAACGAGCCGTCGGCGGCGCCGTTCTGCATCGCCGCGGCGGCAAGGAGCCCGGGGGCGAGCCAGGCGAGGTAGCTCACCCCGTCCAGGCTGGCGGTCCGGCCGTCGTCGACCAGTGCCCCGAGCCCGAGCCCCATGGCGGCGAGGAACAGCACCGGCGTGAGCACGGCGGAGATCGTGGTGCCCCGCCACGTGTGGCGGTATGCGCGTGCGTGCCCTTCGAGCACCCGCACCGAGATCGGCGCACCCATGGATCGCCTCCGGCCTAGTCGACGAGCTGGCGGCCCGTGAGGCGCAGGAACACGTCCTCGAGCGTGCTTCGCCGGGTCACGACCGCTGCGGGCGCGAGCCCGCGGGCATGGACCTGGTGCGCGGTCGCGTCGCCGTCGTCGGTGTAGAGCAGCACCCGGTCCGGCAGCTCCTCGATCCGGGACGCGAGCCCGTCGAGCCGGGGCAGGGACGCGGCCTGCTCGCCGACGTGGAACCGCAGCTCGACGACCTCGCGCGGGGAGTAGCGCGCGATCAGCTCACGCGGCGGGCCCTCGGCCACGATCCGTCCCCGATCCATGACCACGAGCCGGTCGCACAGCTGCTCGGCCTCGTCCATGTAGTGGGTCGTCAACAGCTGGGTGACACCGCGCTGCTTGAGCCGGTACAGCCGGTCCCACACGACATGGCGCGCCTGCGGGTCGAGCCCGGTCGTCGGCTCGTCGAGCAGGACGAGCCCGGGATCGTTGATGAGCGACCGGGCGATCACCAGCCGCCGCTTCATGCCGCCCGACAACGGGTCCACCTTCGAGTCGCGCCGGTCGGACAGCTGGACGAAGTCGAGCAGCTCGGTGATCCGTTCGCGCAGCAGCGGGCGGGGCAGGTCGAAGTAGCGCCCGTAGATGGCCAGGTTCTCGCCGACCGTGAGCTCCTGGTCGAGGGTGTCCTCCTGGGGCACGACCCCGAGCTGGGCCCGGATCGCGACACCGTCGGTCGCGGGGTCCATGCCGAGCACCGACAGGTGGCCGTCCGTGACCGGGGAGACGGCGCCGATCATCCGCATCGCCGACGTCTTGCCGGCCCCGTTCGGACCGAGGAAGCCGAAGGTCTCGCCCGCGGCGACCTCGAAATCGATCCCGTCGACGGCGGTGAAGTCCCCGAAGCGCTTGACGAGGCCGCGGGCCTCGACGAGCGAGGCCCGCGTGGCTTCGGCGCGGTGGGGGACCGGGGTCGGCTGGGTCATCGCACGGGACGCTACCGCCCGTCCACCGCGCCGTCCGGCTCCCGGCCGGCTCAGCCTTCGGGCGTCGGCGTCGGACGACCGGGGTGGCCGTCGAAGTCGTGGCCGCGCTTCGGGACGAGCACCGAACGGATGAACTCGCACACGAGCCGACCGTCCTGGGTGTAGCCGATGGTGCGGACCCTGACGATGCCGCGGTCGGGCTTCGACCGCGATTCGCGCCGCTCGAGCACCTCGGTCTCGGAGTAGACCGTGTCGCCGTGGAAGGTCGGGTTGGCGTGCTTGAGCGACTCGACCTCCAGGTTGGCGATCGCCCGCCCCGACACGTCGGCGACCGATTGGCCGAGCACGATCGAATAGACCAGGTTGCCGACGACCATCGCCCGGCCGTGCGGCGTCGCGGCGGCCGCGTAGTTGTCGTCCGAGTGCAAGGGGTGCTGGTTCATCGTGATCGCGCAGAACAGGATGTCCTCGGCCTGGGTGATCGTCTTGCCCGGCCAGTGCTTGTAGACGTCGCCGACCTCGAAGTCGTCGAAGAAGCGTCCGAACTCGCGTGCTGCCCCCATCACCCGTCCTCCTCGTCACGGTCGAGGTGCTCCGCCCGCCAGGCGGCGCGGTCGGGGAAGGGCACCTCGTCCGGGGTCGCGCGTGCGGTCAGCCCCTGCGCCCGACCGCGCGCCAGGTTCGACTCGGCCATCTTGCGGGTGGCCTCGTCGATCATCTCGTCCCCGAACATCACCGCGCCGCGCGACTCCTCCCCGGTCGCGTACGCGTACGCGTCCAGGATGTCGCCGGCACGCTCGAAATCGGTCTGGGACACCCCGTAGATGTCGTTGGCGGCCTCGATCTGGTCCGGGTGGAGCACCCATTTGCCGTCCAGCCCGAGGGTGCGGGAGCGACGCGCGACCTCCCGGAAGCCGTCGAGGTCGCGGATCTTCGCGTACGGCCCGTCGATGGCCTGGATGCCCTCGTTGCGCGCGTGCACGAGGATCGTGTACAGCACCCAGTGCCAGTGGTCGCCGGGGTAGTCGGGCTGGACGTCGCCGACGGTGAGGCTCGGCATCCCGAGCGCGGCCGCCATGTCCCCCGGCCCGAAGATGAACGCCTCGGCCCGCGCCGACGCGGCCAGGATCTCGCGCGCGTTGACGAGCCCCTGGGCGTTCTCGATCTGGATCTCGAGCCCGATCCGTCCGACCTCCCAGCCCTTGGACATCTCGATCTGGGCGATGACGTGGTCGACGAACTGCACCTGCCCCGCGAACTGCGTCTTCGGGATCATGATCGCGTCGAGGTACTCGCCCGCGCCCTCGACGACCGCAACCAGGTCGTGCAGGGTCCAGGGGGTGGTGGCGTCGTTGACCCGGACGACGCGGGTCTTGCCGCCCCAGTCGCCGTGCCGCAGCGCCTGGACGACATTGTCGCGGGCCTCCTCCTTCGCCGACGGGGCGACCGAGTCCTCGAGGTCGAGGAAGACCTGATCGGCCGGGAGCCCCTGGGCCTTGTCGAGCATCTTCGGGTTGGACCCGGGCACCGCCAGGCACGACCGGCGGGCACGCAGCGGCCGGTCCTTCTGGCGCAGCGCGGGCGGGGTGAGCCCGGAGGAGCTGTCAGCCACGGTGCAAGCCTCCTGCTGAGGGTCAGCGGTCGTCGCCAGGCTGGTCGTCCCAGCGTTGCGCGTGGTCGTCGATGTCCTCGTCGGGGGCGGGGGCGCCGCCCCCCAGGCGGGCCGGCACCCACCACGCGCCCTGCGGGGTGCCGTCCTCGTAGCCCTGCTGCAGGTCGGCGAGCATGCGCGCCATCACCTTCCGGAGCCGCTCGGTTGCCGCCACCGGGTCCTCGTCGGGGTCGACGTGGATCGGTTCGCCGTAGCGGATCACCACCGGGAGCCGGGGCGTCCACCGCGGCCGCACCCCCTTGGTGGCGAAACGGTGCGACCCCCAGCCGACGGCGGGCACGATGGGCGCACGTGCCTGCTGCGCCATGCGGACCGCCCCGGTCCGGAACGGCAGCAGCTCGAACGACGACGAGATCGTCTGTTCCGGGGCGACGGCGACGAGATCCCCGGCGACCAGGGCGTCGGCGGCCGCATCGAAGGCCCCCGCCCGCGCCGACGCGGACCCGCGGTCCACGGGGACGGCCTCGGCCCACCGCACCGCCCAACCGACCCGCCGGCTCGACCAGATCTCGCGCTTGGCGAGGAAGCGGACCGGCCGCTTGAGCCGGCGAACCGGCGCCCACGCCAGCATGACGAAGTCGGCGTAGCTGTGGTGGTTGAAGGCGAGCACGGCCCCGCCCGTGCGAGGGACGTGTTCGAGGCCCTCGACGCGGATGCGCCACCGGGCGAGCTTGACGAGCGCGATGACGATGGCGGCGATGATCCGCCACTTCCACGTCAGTCGCTGAGGAGTCATGAGGGTCGGAGCCTAACGGGAGCGGCGTCACGCATAGGGTTCGGCATGACGCGGAGGCGGACGATGGGTGACGACGCAGGGGTGTTCGACGACGTCGACGGCCATCAGGCCCGTGGCTCGTTCGCCGGCGTGCCGACCAGTCGTGCCGAGGACGTCGGGTCGGGACAGGTGGCGATCGTCGGGGCGCCCTTCGACTGGGGCACCACCCACCGACCCGGTGCCCGCTTCGGCCCGAAGGCGATCCGGGAGGGCGACTACCTCCCGGCCGACGGGCGTCGGCCGCACCTGACGGCGGGCGTCGACCCCCTGGGCGAGCTGTCGGTCGTCGACACCGGCGACGTCGAGATGGCGCCCGGGTACGTCGAGGCATCGCTCGAGGCCATCATCGACCGCGTCGGCACCATCGCCGCCGCGGACGGCATCCCCGTCCTGCTCGGCGGCGACCACACGGTCACCTTCGCCGGCGCGACCGGCGTCGCCCGGGCGCACGGCGAGGGCCGGGTCGCGCTGGTGCACTTCGACGCCCACGCCGACACCGGGCGCTCGCACCATGGCCAGCTGCACGGTCACGGCACGCCCATGCGTCGGCTCGTCGAGTCGGGCGCGGTGCCCGGCCACCGGTTCGTGCAGATCGGCCTGCGTGGGTACTGGCCGCCGCCCGACGTCGTGGCCTGGATGCGCGAGCACCGCATGCGGTCCTGGTCGATGGAGGAATGCACCCGCCGCGGACTCGACGCGGTCGTGGACGACGCGGTCGCGGCGGCCACCGCGGACGGCGCGGCGGGCGTGTACGTGTCGGTCGACATCGACGTGGTCGATCCCGGCGCCGCGCCGGGCACGGGCACGCCGGAACCCGGTGGGCTCGAGCCCCGGCAGCTGCTCGGCACCGTGCGGCGGCTCGGACGCGAGTGCCGCGTCATCGGAGCCGACGTGGTCGAGGTGGCGCCCCACTACGACCAGCCGGGGGACGTCACCGCACGCCTGGCCAACCGGGTCGTGCTCGAGCTGCTCACCGGCATGGCCGAGGCGCGGCTCGCGGCCGCTGGCCGCGAGCCCGATCCGGACCGCTTGCTGCCGCCCGACCGGATCGAGGGCGCGTAGCCGGGGTCAGCGCAGGGCTTCGCCGGTGCCGACGTCGAAGAAGTGCATCTCGCCGGTGCGCACCCCGACGTCGATCAGATCGCCCGCCTTGGGCGGTGACGTCGGGTCGAACCGGGCGACGAACTCCTGGCCGCCCTCCTCGGCACGCCGCTGCATCTCCTCGAACGCCTCCTCGTCGTCGATCGCGGCCTTCATGTCCTCGGACACGATCGGCGACGCCGAGGTCCCGAAGTGGACCAGCATCTCGGCCCCGAGCATCTCCACCAGCGTCACCTTGCGGCCCGGCCAGCGCTGGTCGTCGGCCACCTCGTCGGCCGGCACGACATGCTCCGGACGGATCCCCATGGCCACCGTGTCCCCCGCACGATCCGCGACCCGGCTGTAGCGCTCCAGCGCCGTATCACCCACGCGCAAGCGGGTCGGGCGCTCGCCGCGGCCCAGCTCGACGAACACCGCGCCGTCGTCGGTGACGACGCGCGCTTCGGCGATGTTCATCGACGGTGACCCGATGAACCCCGCCACAAACAGATTGTCCGGATGGTCATACAACTCCTGGGGCGCCGCCGCCTGCTGCAACACCCCCAGCTTGAGCACCGCCACCCGATCCCCCATCGTCATCGCCTCAACCTGATCATGCGTCACATACACCGTGGTCACCCCCAAACGCGCCTGCAACGCCGCGATCTCCGCCCGCATCGCCACCCGCAGCTTCGCATCCAGATTCGACAACGGCTCATCCATCAAAAACGCCTGCGGCGAGCGCACGATCGCCCGCCCCATCGCCACCCGCTGCCGCTGCCCCCCCGACAACGCCTTGGGCTTGCGATGCAGATAATCCGTCAACCCCAAGATCTCGGCCGCCTCGCCCACCCGCCGCTCGATCTCCGACTTGTCCACCTTCGCCAACTTGAGCGCAAACCCCATGTTGTCCGCCACCGTCATATGCGGATACAACGCATACGACTGAAACACCATCGCGATATCCCGCTCCTTGGGCGACAGATCATTCACCACCCGATCCCCGATATACAGCTTGCCCGACGTGATCTCCTCCAACCCCGCCACCATCCGCAACGCCGTGGACTTCCCACACCCCGACGGCCCCACCAAGATCACAAACTCCTGATCCTCGATCTCCAAACTCAAATCAAAGATCGCCTGCGTCCCATCCGGGAACACCTTGTTCACCCCATCCAGCACCAC